>CAIXKI010000126.1 GCA_903920005.1 uncultured delta proteobacterium | reverse complement strand
TGAAGTCGGTAGCACTGAGTAGAGCCATTGACTGGAACTCTGGATCCCGAAATAGGGTATCACTGGCTTCTTGTGCTTCGGGTAAGAGCTTACGTTTAATGTGTCTATGATACTCTGAATCGAAGGAAGCGAGCTCAATTGATGTCGGTATCGGGAAAGGTCGCTCATTTAAAGGATCCTCAGGATCTCTTACCCAAGAGCGATACATCTCTTTGATAACTGTTAAGCCATATCTTCGTGAGACCGGCGCTGAATGAATGAAAGTTTCGGCCATTCGCCGAACGAGATTCTTTATCGCTGGACAGTCAATATCCTCGTCCCACCAGGTCTCCCACCTCAGGAATTCCCTTACTTGTTTCTCGCCTAAAACGCTGTAGGGCATAGGCACGCCTGCGCGGATCGTGAGCCATGCCGTCGTCTCGACGTCATCGATATCGTCGGAATCGGATTGTGATAAAAAGCCCCCGTTATAGGGATACCTTTCCCGTATTCGCGGCATCTGTTCCAGCAACATGAGAGTACCGATCGCGGCACGGTGGAGTGGACTAGATGGTTCGTCGATTGTGAAGAAACGGCGGGCAGTAGCCGTTGCCTCTTCGAGCGTCGCAGGCTCTCGTAGGTAGTCAGGAAAACGTGGGTCGTCTTTCTCGATCCCATAGCGTCTTGCAATGTCGGTCACAGAAACCCGCTGCGTGTTGAGCTCAAAGATGTGACGTCCCAAGGTATCTATACTTGCCTTGAAACTATCCAGGAACTCCTTAGATATTTCACTGATCGCATCAGCGTTTTGTGCAAGGAAAGACTCGATGGTGGGGAGCAGCTCTTTATCATTCGCTATTACATGAGCAACGTTGCTCGCGAGGATATCGAGTAGTTCGGTCAAGCTTTCATATCTTCCAACCCGACCATCCTCTTCAAGTAGGTTTACACGGGTCCTCTCTATCTCATCCCAAGCATCAGAGATCGTAATAGGAATATAGGGTAAAATTCTCTCCTGCCATGTTTGCGGCGAATAATCGGGATAGGCGGGAGATATTCCTTTTCCCGAATCAGCTCGCTGGCGGACAATGTTAGGAACTCCCTGCCAAATGTCCTGCTCTCTAGTTGGTTTTACATCCGGATACCTTGCTAGAAGGGTTCTTCGCAGTGCGACAACCTCACATACGGCCTGGAAGTATGGGTCAGATTTGAGCGGAATGCGGGACGTCGTCGCACCGATAGAAAGGTCCGTTAGCTCTGAAGAATCGCGCGATTGTGTCTGTGAAGCGCTCTTAATCTGCACTTTTACTGCCCCGTAACCACACCCTCCCCGTAGTTGACCCACTATTGCTGAGAAGATCAACTCAAGTTGCCCAAGTAGTTGAAATCCGGCATCCACTCTCGTGAGATAGTATGAGTAGGGGCCAAAAATCACATATCCGATTGCGTTGGCACGGAGGCGTCAATAAGTGGAGATTTACCCGGGCGTAACGTTGCAATGAGCGGCCGCGGCAAAGCGCTCCGCTCGAGTGCCATGTTATTGCAGAGCGAGCCACGCGTCTACTTCTCAGGCTGAAGTTTGAGGCGTTCCGCTTCAAACTTCAGCCTGAGAACTGGAACTATAGACCTCATACAAAAGTGATAAGTCGCTAGAGGCGCAGAAGTAGTGTGGGGCCTAAATAGGGGTAGCGCTTTACTCACAAGTAGGTGTTCCTCTCGCGATAAAATATTCCGAACAGTAAGTCCCACGAACCGGAGGTTTTACCAAGCCAGTAAACGGTTCCTGAAGTCCTCTGGCCACCGCGAAATAAATGTTCCCCGGTCGCTTGTAACGGATACGAGGGGGAAAAATGATGTATCAAACGGCTTCAAGTCCGGAAACTGCGTGAGGTTCAGCAACTCTTCAAGCGTCTCGGGGATAAGAGAAACATCTTCGGGAACAAAACCGTCAGAAACGGCCTGCCTTTCATTACGCTTGTAATGATCGCTTATATATTTCAGAGATCCTTCGTCTTCGCTATTCCCAGATGTCCAGTGTCGATAGTACGCCTGGAGCACACGCAGGTGCAGACCGATATCGCCGGAGGACGAAGAGAATTCCGAAACACGCTCCAAGCCATCGATGCCCGCGTCTGCTTCCGCCGCCAGACAGATCGCTGTGCAGAGTGCACTGTGTAAGGAGTGATCAAAAAAGATCAATTCCGAAGGGGACGCCGCAAATAGCCAGTCCGTCTCAGGGTTAAATGGGAAAGTTGAGTTCGACAGTCCTGCCGAAAGGGGCACAAATGAGGTTCGGCCAGAAATCGGTAGATATTGGGGCGGGGTACCCCGCTCTTTGAAGAATGGACAGGCGAACCCCGCTGGTGTTCCGAGAACCGGTAAAACATACGTCGGATAGTGCTCTAAGGGGTTAATGAAGCCGACTAACAGTTGTTCCGCGTTTGCGGTCGGGTAGCAGGCCTCTGCTTCCTGGGGTTTTCGATTGAGTTCCTCATTGAAGATTTCAATAAGATTCCGATAGTTTTCCGCATCTGCAAACCAGCTATGAATCTCCGTCGGCTCTATTCTCGTGCCCCCACCGGTCCCTCCGTCTCTTGTGCGGATCACGGCACATAGCGATGTCTCGTCCAGCGAGAAGCTAAGGATATCGAAATGGTCGCGACTGCTGTCCTTGCTCATGATGGTAACGAAGGGGCCGCTCGTGTTCTGAAAGTCTCCATGAGCAATCAATACCGGGGGAGCTTCGCGGCTCAGAACAATCTGCGCAGAGATCGTAACGGATGCCAGATAGTCAAAGAAAGCTGTTGCTGATGGTATCAGCGGCAGAATCAAGCCCCTTGCCTGAACGAGGCTGATTTCTCCGAAAAACGTGAGAGCGCTCTCGCCACGGGCGAGGATTTGTGAATCAGGTTTCTTATCCCGATTCGGTTCGATATTTGAGAGATCGGTGTTCATACCCCAGCCTATAGCCTGAGTTCACGCTACTCAAGAATTATTGCAAGGCGATATAGCTCAAAATAAATGTCCCTCTGGTGGATACTCCAAGGATTTTCGAGTAGCCCGGCTACAGAGAGAAAGTATATTCGTACAAGTTATACACTACGCCGGGCGTGAGCCCACTTAGTGTGGCTTGGAGGGTAAAGGGCTTCATGGAGTATTTTGGCGCCGTATTCGTGCAGCTTGAGCCGCCTTGGGCGGAGTCTATTATACTGTTCGTACTGCCATCCAGCCTTTACCGCCACGTTGCCTAAGGCGAAATCCAGGTGCCTCGCGCGATATCTCGGCGACCAGGAATGGTGGCCCTCCCTACCCTACGCGTCTGCTTTCGGTGTGTAAGTGACCTTCAGGTGTATACGGTTTAGAAATATAGACGGTTTAGAAATAGAGATCTCTCCCCGGAACCCCTCGTTGGCATGGATCTGTTCGATAACGCCGCCAAGGGAACCGGGCTCTTTTACTCGGAGTGCTCGGTTAAGAAAAGTTTTAGCTTGTGAGAACCCCACAACGGATCTCACCCACTCCAGCCCTTCCGTTGCGAGACGTGGTGCAACGAATATGCCAGCCCCATAGCTGACCACCCATCCTAGGGCCGGATCCATCTCTCCAAAAATGGCAAGGAGCGAATGATACGTGGCCTCCATCACCGCTATCGTGGTTGTGCTAAAAATGATTAATACAGCAGCAAATGTGCATATCGTCTTGCATGCACTGGAAAAAGTCGTACTCTCCGGCTGCCGAAGCGTTCCGTGCAGCAGGTCATAGAAGCCGTGGAACACAGTGACCGATCCATCAGGAGATCTCTCGAAGCTCGCGCTGTCTTCCTTTCCATCGAACAACTTGCGGAGGTCTTTCTCCATTTTGCCCACAAGCTCGATCATGTCGTACACCGCTGCTGAGGAGGCGCGCGGGGAAAGTCCGAATTTCGCCCGGTCACTTGCTTGCCTAGCCTCTTCAGCTCGGATCTCTTGATCTTTCCTATCCAATGTCTCGGCTAGGGGGCTACGGGGGGGACGTGAAGAAACGTTGGCGGTCGCAGTCGCAGAAGGTGCCGAGTGCTCTTGCCCGACTGGAGCAGCACTCGAATCAGCACGAAGGCTCGAGCCGCTGAGTTCATCCGATGGCCTACGGGGGAACTGAGTGTCCACTCCACTCGCCACCGTCGCTCCATCCACTCCGACAGCCTGTCTGCCCTTATCCTGATTGCTTGGCCCAGTTCCCTCTATCATCATATCCCCCGAACAATGTGGCACACCAACGTGTGTTTCACAGTCCGACCAGAGGGTACGAGTTTCCTCGGCGCTAGTCGCGCGATCCGCAACGATCCACGCCAATTTCTACGTTAAGTGGAAATTGGGGTTAGGCGGCCCTTTACCTGAACCGCCGATACCAGAGCACCACCAAGAGGATAACAACCGGCCCACCAACGATCGCAGTGAAGACTCCGGCGGGAACCTCGAATGGTGGACGCACGATCCTTCCGAGAAGATCGCAGATAACGACCAGGATCGAACCGAGGAGAAATGAGAGGGGAATATGGATAGTTAAATCAATCTAACTCCACTGGTACAGGGCAACTCTGGACCGGCTCATTTTTCTGTGTGGTTTTCGCTTGTTGTGCGGATGAGTCAGTGAGATCGAGAGTTGCCCTGTAGCAGAGAGGGGGAGATGAACATTCGATTCATAGTCTCTTATAAGTCCAGATAGGTGTAGTGAGCTGCGTCTTGTACGTGGCTATCCGATGTAGAAAAAACGAAGGTCTTTAGTAGTCTACTTAAAGTAGAAACCCGGGCGATCGGTAGCGATCCTTTGGATTAAGAATTCGCTCCTCGTTATCATCATACTATGCGGGTGACCAAAAGAATTTCACCCTATCAGGAGTTCTCGTATGGGTTGTCACGAACAGCTACGAAGAGAGGTTGCCGAGGATACGCCTGATGTAGTCGACAAAACTGCGACAGCGGCGCGCGGTCGAGTGCCGGAAGCCGATGTTGGTCCCCGCCGGCCATCAGAGGAGCTGAGTCGTGAAGCGTTTGCGCTGCGGCACGTTGGTCACGTCGAACGACTCCCTGTCGCATTGAAATTAGGCGGCAGAGCCCTAACAGGTACCAATATACCAGCGATACGACAGTCGTTCGTTGATGCGGTGAATGAGCTAGAGAGAAAATTGGAGAGATATGCAAGTGATACCGGCACCACCGTCGAGCAGGTCTCGTCGCGCCCGCTGGGTGGTGGGGCTATCTCTCGGTGGTTAAGCCAGCTCTCTCTCGTTGCATGGTTGCGAGAGAAATGTCCCGTGTACGCATATGACATCTCAGATACTACGAGAGCTGGAGACCAGAAGCCTCTGTGTCACGTAAGAATCTCCCAAGGGTTCCTCTCTGACGGGGTGGTAGTTCAGGTCACTCATTACGAGGGAGGCGAAAGCGTAGCGCCTAAAGTTTTGGCCGCATTGGGTGCGAAGCATGCGAGCACTGTTCAGGAGGGCGATCGCTCTCCAATCACGGATATACAAGCGGCTGCCAACCCGCGACTAGCGTGCGCTTTGCAACGGGCGGATGCGGAGCTTGACACAGCAAAACGTCTTGGCCTGCCGTCGAATGCATCGCAGGTGCAGATTGAGGCATTGAAGTCGCTGGTAACACAGGTGAGACACGATGCTGAGAAGTTGTGTCGAGGCGAGCTAAGTACGACGGAACTTTCGAGAGGGCGAGATGGTTCCTTAGTTGTTATTAATAAGGATTACCCATTCAAGATTATACCTCACAAGCAATATTCCAATTTGCTAGAGTCGGCGAAGTTGATCTCAATAGTCTCGTTTTCGGCAGTAGGGTTTCTTTGCGGGGCGTGGGTGGAAGGGAGCCTGATGGCGGGCATTGTTATTGGATCAATGGGGGCGACTATCGGCTTGTTTGGTGGCTTCTTGTCCGGTGTCCAGTTGGCTATGAGGCTCCACCCAGCATGTGTAAATAAGGTCGTCAAAGGTAGCGGGCCAGGCTCACTTGGAGAAGCTCTAGCAGAGATCCGGGACGCGGGGTTCGATGTGAAGGTTAAGGGAGTCGATGGTCATGTTCGGCTTACGGTGTCGCACAGGGCGAGGGATGTGAAGTAGATCTGTGGTGTCGAGGCGACAAAAATGACACTGCCTCGCGACTGAAAGGGAGGAAGAGGTTCGCCATATGGGGCTGCAGGAACAGGTACGAAGAGCCGAAGAACGAGCCCTCGGCAGATAGGCCGTCAGCGGATTCTGAATGCATCCCACCAGGAGGTTCTCACATTTCCGACCCGTGGGTGTCGGGCGCTCGCACGCATGCTCAGACAATAGTTTCGTGACTCCACTGGTTGACTCCACTGGTACAGGGCAACTCTGGACCGGCTCATTTTTCTGTGTGGTTTTCGCTTGTTGTGCGGATAAGTCAGTGAGATCGAGAGTTGCCCTGTACCAGAGAGGGGGACCAGAGAAGGGGCCATCGGTAAATTTCAAGGAAGAGAAGTCTACTAACGGAGACTTGAGAAACGAAGGCCAGAAGACTTGAAGCGGAACGCCTCAAACTTCAGCCTGAGAACTGGAACTATAGACCTCATGCAAAAGGGATAAGTCGCTAGAAGCGTAGAAGTAGTGTGGGGCCTAAATAGGGGTAGCGCTTTACTCACAAGTAGGTGTTCCTCAGGTTACGTGGAGCATCTATAACGAGCCTTATATATCTAGACCCGACAGTATTGGACGGTAAGAAATTGCCTGGTTAGCCCTATTTTGCGTAACGTTCTGAAAGGTTGGTACGCTGAGAGAGACAGTGAGGGAGGACTAATCTTTCTCCTCTCTCATAGGCACAATCTATCTTGGGTAGAAGACGCTATCAGGCTGCTAACAGAAGTCGCACTGCGCCACAGTGCCCTCTCGTAGCAGTCTTGGAGCAAGGTTAACTGGCGCAGACCGAACGATCGTCGTTCGGTCTACGTCAGTCCTGTTTTGACTGCCGATAGCTAAAAAACATCATTAAAAGTCAGTACTTGCAAAACGTATGAAAATTGGCTCGTTAGTCGCGCTGCTGTGGATGGTCCATGTGATCCATGCCGCTGAACCACTAGTGTCCTTGGGGAAGAAGTCGGTGGGAACCCTGTTAGGTTACGACCTCATCCTTAATGGGAAAACTCCTGTGGTGGAGCTCACCGTTGATGCCGCAAGCTATCCAGACGGGGTCGTCCCCGGTCAGGCCAAAGTGAAGTATCTCACCACGGTCTGGGGGAGAGCGGACAAGATTCCTATCTCAATACACACCACCTTCGTTATCTACGATGAGGGGCATCAGAGGGATGCTGTCGCTCGATCGCCGCAAGGTGCTCGAGCTGTAGCGTTCGCCGCGCCCCGCGTCATAAATGCCGATCATGGGGTGGCGATGCAGTTCGTGGACACCGCCGTATTCAGGCTTGACCGATACCTTCCTCCGGGAAGGTACCAAGTCTTCGCCTTCATCGACGTGACGGGAGCGGGCATTACTGTGTCGGAGGTTCTGCCGCGGGGGACGCATTGGTTCAATGCCGCGAACAACACCGACAGTTCCTACGTGGTGAACGCCAACGGAGAAACGGAACGCAGATATTCCGTCGCTGCAACCGTCGAGATCAGCCGCCTTCAGCGGCCACTTCCGCATCAGCTCAGGCTCATACCAAAACTCTCAATTGGGCGTTTTGGAGATGATACCTGGGTGAATTGGACCTCCACGTATCCAGACTACACGGTGGAGATGAAAGAGCTTTCGTCTACCACTTGGACAAAAATTACCAAGCCTGGAGACAAGAGCATTTGCATTTTGTCGACACACCCCACCTTCGGTAACGAGTATGGCTTTCAGGCCAACTTTTCCGCGATTGGTGAGGGGGCACTCCTGCGATTAACGCCAGGAGGATTGACTGAGGCTACCGGCGAAGATCTACGCTTTCCGGTAACCCAGCCATGAACACAAACGGACGTTGATGGCTTAAAACCCCATGAACGTTCGCCTTACGTGGTAGCTTGGTTTTTAGACAAGGTTTTTAAACTCCAAGCTGCTCACTATTTCTTTGGAGCTCTCGCTCCATGTATTACAGCCAAGATCGCCGGCCTCAAGGATCTCGCGCTCTGATTCCGTAAGAGATCTACATTTCGATGAAATGTTGTCTGGAGTGGTAGCGCAAGGTAATCATTTCCATCGACGTGTTATCCCCCACCGGCCACCTCGGCCACGGTTTCACGTGCAAAATCAGAAATGATGGCGTCCACCCCGAGCAGCTGGAGTTCCGTCCATTTCTTACTTTGAGAGTCGGGCGTCCAATTGTTGAACTCCGGTTCTCCGCGAGCTGGAGATACTGGATATACATGGATTTTCATTCCGCGCTGGTGAACTATCTGCACCCACGCCGGTTCTTGAAGCACAACGATATCGGGCAAGCTCACTGTCGATGCGCCGCAGCGTTGTGCTTCCGTCACAGCTTCGCCAGCCCGAGATCGCCACTCGGTCCATAAAGCTAGCGTCGTTGGAATGTGAGGTACGCGCTCCCGTAGTGTACTGAGAATCTCGGGGTTAAATGAAATGACATTGACAGATCCTTTGAATGCCAGAAAATCTGCCAGAGCAGATTCTACTATCCGTGCCGGGCGCGTGGCGTCGCGCTCTTGTGCCCAATAGGTAGCATCCTTCAGTTCTATGTAGGCTACGGTACTTCGCCAGGGAAGTTCTAAGACCTGTTTGAGTGTTGGTGCCCTAAGGTGAGCAAATTCCGCGCCCATCCAGCTGCCTACATCAAGCTGTGCAACGTCATATGCTGAATGCTCGATGACCCAGTCGCGTGAAGTATAGTCTCTAGCGGCTGGCTCGACCCGAGTAAAATCAGCGCTTGGGACGACTGTCTCTTGATGAAGAACAATTGGTAGTCCATCACCCGTTAATTCAACATCGAATTCGACACCGTGAATTGCGGGCAATTGAAGGGCGGCTGATATGGCGTCTATAGAATTTTCAGGCTTTTCATGACGAAGACCTCGATGAGCAATTACATCAATCACGTTTGATCACTCCAATTACAAATATCGGATAACGTTAAGCTCTTTGGTGCTCCCGCGAGCGAGCATCCCTGAGCAGCGGATTGTTAACCCGCATGCCACGGGAAAGCTCGCCAACTGCGCCCTCGATTGCTGCCCCGAAGTCACCGCTGGTGTTCACATACTTCACCCCGTGCTTTGCGCATACATCTAACATCGCAGAGCTCCGCTCCTGACAGCGCCCGAGAAAATCCAGCAAGTACTCATCCGACTTATTCCGGGTCCAATCCGAAGGCGTAGAGTTCGAGCGTACCAGCGCTAACTTTTCGGCAGGTTCCGTATATGGATATCCTACGTAAACAAGTTCAATTCCCAATCGATCCCGCAACGCAACAGCATCCTCGATGATAACGTGGTAAGAATCAGCCACGAAGTTAATCTCGTAATGGCAGAGCCGCTCGAGCCAGCAATACAGAAACGGTTCCAGGGCTCGGGCCAATTGTGCATGTGACTCACCATCGTGAGAAATTCCCGTTTCCGGAAATACCCTCTCGAACGCATCTACCAGACTATCGATGTGAATATGGCTCACTCCTGTCTCGCAAGAGAGGCGGGAGCTTAGGATTGTTTTACCTGCCCGAGGCACACCAGTGATTAGCCATCGCTTATTCATACAATCTTACTGACGGGTTAATGTCTTGACGAAGCGGCAGAAGACCACTTTGTCGTTCAAATTACTAATTCATTTCGCGGTCTTCTGTCCGCTTCCGTCTTTGGTTATGGCGCCTGGTGTCGAATAATTCGTTCTCCACCAAACAAGTTCCTTGTTCCAATTTATTGAAAATTTGTCTGTAGCTTGATCCATAAATTCGCTGTGAGTCAGCCGCTTCCATTCTGGGCGACGGCAAGTGGAACTTGAGGGACCAAAACTTACAGTTGGGCCCTTGCCAAATATACCCCCACGCATCGCATGATCTTTTTCGCAGTAAAAATATGCGCGATCAATCATAAGGTGCGCCGGTTCCTCGGCCATGCTGGGTGTGTTAACCGTAAAGGCACACAAAATCAAAAATGTTCCGAATATCTTAAGCGCCATAACATAAGTATTGTGCAGATCTTGTGATCTACACCTTATTCAAACCCGTTGTTAGTATACTGTGCCCCCTAGGGGCACCTCAACCACGATCAAATCCCCATAAATGCAATCGGTTAGCATCGTCATTCACCGTGGGACCTTATCCGGTGTGGACACCTGAGGATGTAGATCTCTGGATCTGTGATTGGAGAGAGTGAAACCGTTTCAAACTCCGCTCGATTCATCACTCAAGCACTCAAGTAGAGGGCAAATTAAATTCCTTAGATCTAGTGGGGGAGCGTATTTGGCTCAAGCACGCCAGCTACAGAACGGAAAAGAGCTATGTGGGGTGGATTAGGAGGTTCATAACGATAGGCAGATCGATCGCGTTTTATAAGTAGCTTATCTGCGGTAGGCGGCCGAATCGCCATCTCCCGAATGCGATCAGATAAGGGTCGAAATGGGTAGTCTCGAGCCCCCGCGTAGGATTTCAAGGATTCAAGACGAGCGGAGGAGGGCGAGGTAAGTTGCGAAAATAGCCGCCCGCGTTCACGCTCCCATTCCGCAGGGGGGGGCAGGGTATATGGATGATATAGAGGCTTGTCCCTCGCACCAGTCTGAGGAGTTTCGGTGCATTACCTCAAAAGTCATCGCAAAACGTTCTCCTGGCAAACGGATACCTATTTTCTTCCTTTTCTCTGAATACGCCACGAACGCTAACCTCCTCTACGCGGACTACCGATATAATCATGGGAAAGCCGGCTTCATTGGCACCGTTTTCCAAGGAGCCGCTGTTGAATTGAGTGTAGAGTGCGGGCACACTATCGGTTATTGGCTATCAAGATGAGCGAGGGACGAATGCCTCCGTTTTCAGCCTCCCCCCAAAAAAACGTTGGCGATGCGCTAGCTCCCGTTCAACACCCGATGCCGCATGTGGTGGAAGAGGCTTTGAAAAGCCTCGGCGCTATCGCTGCGCGTCTTAATGAAGAGGTCTACGTCAAGGGAGGGGTTGCATGTTATTATCACACCCTTCTACACCTTGGTGATAACGCAAAACACCTAGCGCTTCGTCCCGTTTCGCTCGACATCGACTGGACGTGTACATCTGACCCCATTGGTTCTAACAAGCACCTAGCAATACTGACCCTTGCGAGTGAACAGGTTGCTACCTTCACCGAAAGCTTTGAGAAGTATCGCCACATCACCTTCGGGTCAAAGATAGGGCGTGGAAAGATGAAGCTCGCTGAGGCCTATGTTGAACTTGACCTAATTCCGATATGTCGCTTTGCGCCGGACCAGAGTCATTATATGTACGAATTTGGGCTAGAGGCATCACAGGACCCGACAAGGACGCCGAGAGCGCCATTCGAAGGGGTAAAGTTAAATTCGCGAGAAGTTATCCTGTGCGAGAAGCTCGGTCTCGGTCGTGGTTCTGATATGAACAAATTCGACATCGTAGACTCAGCGCTCCTTCTCGCCATTGGCCCGGTTTCGTCAAGCGCCATTGCCAGCGTGATAGCCCAACAAACTCACCGCGATTCTTTTGATGGCTCTGACCTCCCGACGAGTCGTCGCGAGGCTATCGCAGCGTCGATGCGCCACACCTCATTGGTCGCCGAGGGGAGCATGGCCCCTTTATGGACTCTTTCAGGTTCAGGACTAAAACAGCTTGCGCTCACGGCGCGGCTGGCTGAGAGCCTGGCAAAGATTGACGACTCAACTCTAGCTACCTTTTTCACGGAACAAACGCCCAACGACGTGCGTAGTCGTCTCCAACTTCAGCTCGTGGAAAACGTTCAGCTCTTAAAAGGCGCACTGCGAACGGCGGCGAACGAACTTCTTCGGTAGGGTTACGCCTGCGGTGGGAAATTCTCGCGAAGAGTGTTCTGGACGCCTTCCCATAAGAGATCGACCTGCACCTGATCACGCCCCACGATCATGAAGGTGCCTTCTCCCTGATACTGGTTGTATCCCCATGGCAGCACACCAACGCCACTCTTGAGCACAGCTTGAGCGTCAACGAGGGGGCCCAAAACTCTCTCAATTTCTGAAAATGGTAGGCCCGGAGCCTTCAACTTGATTCGCTTATAGTCTGCGACAATAGCCGCCACCCCTCGCTCCTCAAGGTTGAGTCGAATCATAAATGACGCAGTGTTGCCGGTCGGACGAAGCGCCGGGTCGAATAAGACCGTCTTACCACTCTCCGTTCGGAAGAAATCGCACGATGCGAACCCTACGGCGTGAGGAAAACGAGAGCGGATGTTTTGAGCGAACTCTACAATTGCATCGCCGATAATGGCGAGATTAGCCGAAGTGACTGGAATGGGGCGACTCCCCGTGTATTGGATCCCATCATCCGCAACGATCTGCTCCGTAAGCGATACCACGGGAACGGAGTCGAGTTTGTTCGGATTGAGGAAGATTTGGAATCGAAAGTTTTTACCCTTAATCTCGGGCTGAACGATGATCGACTCGTCGGAAGGACGTGTTGCCTGTAGCTTAGCGATCGTGGCGTCCATCTCTTGAGCGCTCGTAACACGGATAACGCCGATACCTGCTCCTTCTCCGGTACACGTCTTGAGATACAGGATCCCGCTTGATGGCTTCATGCGGTCATAGATATCCCCAGAGAGACTCTCAACCGAGATAATCTCCTCTGGTGGGGCGTACGGACCGGCAAGGATAGCAACATTCGATTTCTTATTTACGAACTCCATCGCCTCTTGGGAAACCGCTGATATAGCGTCACGGTGTTCTCCGAGATCGTCCACGGAATACACTTTCTTCCCTCTGGCAGTGGCCTTCTTCATCATTTCGTCGAAGTTTCCGCTCGCGACGAATCCTCCCGGAAGTAGACCGCTTCGTTGGAGGTAGTCCATCAAAGTTGGGTCCCCCTCACTTGGGAGGTACAGAGTGGATCCAGTGGTAACCGCAAGATACGCTGCTGAATAGGTCATCTTAAGATCTGAACCGAGACCGTCTCGCTGGCTCAGGCAGGTTCTTATTCCCCGTCGCTCAGGCTCATACTTATCCGAGCGCCAAATGAACGAGATATCGAAATCCTTAAGCGCGTCTCGTATGTCTGATGTTGTTACTGGGCGAAGAAGGGAGAGCCTAGCCTCCTGAACTCCCGTCGGGGCGAGATCGGAGAGACCGAGTGCCGCATCTGCTTGACCACGGGTTGCCCGACCACATTGAACACTCACTGAAAGGTCGTTAGCTCCCATATGAACTGCCCTTTATTGGTATAGGCTCTTGGCTGCGCGATCCACCACCTTATCGAGAAGTTCCGTACAACGCGGTGCTCGCTCAGGGTTTACACCCAAGAAGGTGAGACGGAAAAAGATGATGTACCGATAGAACTCCGATATCGTATCGAGGTGCTCTACCGTCTTGCCTACGACATCGTCGTTGTTGTATCTCCGTCCCGCATTAGCTTGTCGATCTCTGTACTCCTGGTCATACCGTTCAAAGAAGGCGGTTGCCTCCGCCTCTCGTCCGACTAACCTCATCTCCGCGGCGAAGAACATCGCGTCCATTCGGCGAGTATTTACCTGCCAAAGCGTCAACGGCGCAACGTCAAGAACGTGCACACCTCCCGCTTCGTCAAACACCATGTTGAGTGATTTGAGGTCGCCGTGTCCGAGTACCGGCTCGCGGAGATACTGTCCAACAACATCGAACTTGTCGGCGTTGTCAGCGATGAATTCGTCCATGGTCGCAAACCAACGCTGAACCTTGTCAAGCAGTTTGGGATCATTCGCCACGCGAGCGGAGAGAAGATTCTTCTCAGTTGCCAAGAGCTCTGTCAGAAAATTGATTAAGCCTTCGGTCTGAACAGGGCACGATTCCGGATTAAAGTGGAAGTTCGCAATCGTCTCAGCTAATTTTCCGAGCTGCTCTGGGTTTAGAGTCTCTTCGTTAGCTATCCGTCTAAAGAGAAACCCTTGTGCGTCATGCCGCTTCATCACAATGGCCTTCTCAGTGCTCCCGTCGTCTAACATCACTGTCTCTACGCGTGCATTCATGGAGGGAGAGAGCGCGTTGAGGCATGCCACTTCACGATTCATGAGAGCGTCGCGTTGAGCCTCATCGCGCAAATCAACGAGATCGAAGAGGTGGATTCGCTCGTAGACCTTCGCTACTTCAGTCCCACCGTTCACGGTAAGGATCTTTGCCTGAAATGACTCTTCGGAGCCAGTAACAGCTTCGCCTGTTCGGGTCGGCGGTTTCAATTGTTCGGTCAGTTGTTGGGCTGTTTGATTACTGAGAGCGGGATCTGAAGCGGTGCGTGGATCCATGTCCGGAATACTCCATTTCAAGTCTAGGCGACCGCATGGTAGCTGTGTTGTCCGTGGTAAGCAAAACGGGTGCCCGACTTGGTTTTGCCCCTCTGATTGGGGTGTTCCGATCAGAGCTAAAAGCGACAGAAAGCGACTATTTGAGAACCGCCTGGAGGTATTCTCGCGCTACGTGCAGGTTTACCGGGAACTGCATCAACGCGTTTACGAGCGTGGGGCGTAGGCCTGATGAAGCGATCTCCGCCTCTCGCTGCGGGCGAGAAGCGGCGAGCGCCTCATCCGTATCGGCGTCGCAACGTAGAGAGATCTTTCCCATCGAATCTACGATGTACCAGAGGCCGATTTCAGGCGCATACTCCGGATGGCGAGCTTGTAATTCATCGAAGATTTCGCGAGCGCTAACGCTCTTTGAGAACGCAAGATTGTATCCTTCCCGACTTCGCGCAACATCTCGAACCTTTCCAAGTTCGAAGTGCAGGCCGGCAAGTGCCGCAACGTGCGCAATGTCTGCTGGAGTTAAACCACCGCTGGCTAAGATCTCCTTTACTGTATTCTGTGTAAGAACGATCTTCTCCGAGAGTGCCTCATGCCCCACATAATCGGGATAGGCCTTGCCATCCTTCCAATAGTGCGTTCGAGAAAACTTTCCAAGATCGTGCACAGGAATGCTGACTTCTAGTAATTCACCACGGGACCATCCTGACGGGGCGCGTTGTGAGAGGTGGGCTGCCACCTTTTCACCAAGGCCCCAGGACTGAAGAAGCGGCATCAGCTCGCTGGTATACGCCTCGCGAACCTTTTTCGTGTGCGTGATGATGCCGTATTGGTGCCAATCGACGTGGTGCTCTTCAACGCTATCGGGGTTCTGAGAAAAGTTCGCGTTTTCGGGGACGTTCGCCATAAGCGTTGGCGCGAGTGTCATAAGGCACGCTTCAAGCTTTCGAGAGAGCCCTTGAGAACGCTCTGTCGACAGCGTTGCGTTATCGACCATGCTATTCTTTTTCATAACCATCATGATTATCCTGTCTGCTCCTCACCGCGCGCCGTGAAAAGATGCGGAGCATATCTCGCGCCAGCGGCTCACGTCTTCCCATGCCCCGTCAGGAGAGTGGCGTTGGAAGAGACCGACTCTATCAAAAATCAGCTCACTAACTCTAGCCTCCCGCAGGGCGCTCTCAGCAATGAGTCTACAAGTCGCCTGTTGAAAACTCGTTATCTCGTTCGAGTAGACGAGAGAAAGGTGCGGGAAGAGGGAATAGGGCCCATAGGGAGTAATCTCTCGTTTAAGAGCGGCATCTATCGCCTCAAGCTGAGGTCCCCCGCGGAGCGCTATGTAGGAGGCTCTCCAAAACCTTGATTCACCGCCAATCCCATCGATCTGTTGAGAGACAGGCCCCGTCACGTGAGCAATACGCTCAACGAGACCCTGCCTACCGAGGACCGGGGCTCCTAGACCGAAATATGTTGTCATGTGGGGGATAAAGGGATCTGAAGGAACTACCTCGCGACATCTCACCGCAATCCCTTCCACGAGTCGCTGATGTTCTGCGCAGAGAAGAAGGAACACTGAGATCTCAGGGTCGATGTTGGCTGATTCGGAATCAAGCGGCTTCATACGCATCTATTAAATCGGGATATCTGCTCTTAGTATAGAACTGAAATCGCTCGGATGGAATCATGCATTCCGCTAAGTCGCATCGCGCATTCCGGGTTCCTTTTAATGTAACCTGCCACGGGGAAGGGAAAGTTGCGTGGTGACCCCTTGTGCGAACCCGTCCTAAGCAGCAGACCCGTCTACAAGAACAGGTGCTAGCGTTGATGAGGAACACCTACGTATGAGTAAAGTGCTTGCCATATTCAGAGCCTCATACCACTTCTGCGCGTGCAGCGTTTTAACCCCTTTGTATGAGGCTTATGCTTTCAGTTCTCGAGGCGGTCCGCTTGAGTCTTTAGGGGCTTCGTTTCTCAAGCCCCCGTTATTATAAGCCTCTTCCTTGAAATTCACCGATGACGCCTAAGGCTTATAGTCTCTCGTTCGAGCGGTCATCGATAAACCATCGATCAATACTCGGCTTCTCAAGCCGGTCCTCTAGGTTATACTAGTGGAACGTATGAGTAGTTTTGATGTGTTAAAAAATGGGGCGTACGCTCGGTAGAATTCTTGTATCTCCGACACAAGAAGATTCCTTATGAAAGAGTGGGGGGGCGCAATCTCGGAACTAGGAAGAATGAATTATGGATGGTAATGAGTTGCAGAAAAAGATCGTCGGAATACTAACCACACAGGGCAATGTGACAGTTTCGCAACTTGCGAAGCGTCTCCGCGTTCGCCCACACTCGGTACGATATCAGCTCGATAAATTGGTTGAGTCAAAGAGTCTTGAAAAATCGATTTTGGTGAATCAACGTGCCCTCGGATACCAGATCTTTAATCTTTTTTTTGACCTTCCAGCGTCGCGAGCGAGAAAAGGGGAGGAGTTTCTCAAAAATAAAGAGGAGGTAGCATGGCTCACCAAAAATATCGGTGCACAGAAGTACGAAATGACGCTTGCCGTTCAGGACTATTCGACGATGTGGAAGTTGTTTAGAGCCTTGGGTGATGAAGTTGGAACGACTCCGCGGAATGTAGTTATAGCGGTCGAAGGCGAGGTAATGCATTGGGGGTTGCGATGTCTCACGGAAACGTTTTCTTCGTCGCCGATCGCGCACTTTACCACCGTGTCGCAAAACGTCTCTATTGATCTGCTGGATCGCAGAATTATCCACGCTTTCGGGTCGCCGAACGTGAGTTCTTTTGGGAGTTTGGCAACGAAGCTTGGTGTGTCTGCGTCGACCGTTAAATACCGATTCGAGAGATTGCGCGCGGACGGGGTGATATCTGATGAAGGGTACTTCTTTCGTCTCCCCCTAAATCTCTTTCAGGCTCAACTTGTGATTCAGCTGAGGTCTCGTACTCGCGAAATAGAAGACGGTATCGTATCGATATGCGCGAAGAACCCGAATGTTGAGGGATTAATCTCAGGAGTCGGAAATTGGGACTTCAAAATCTTGATAGCCGCCGAGTCGTTGCGGGAGCTGCTTGAAGTGGAGGACGCGCTTGTAATGGCCCTCGGAAAACGAGTGCTCAAGCACTCTATGTACATCCGCGAAAAAGTCATCGTGAAACGCTCCGGCGTGTAGAGCCTCCGAGACTTTTTGAGATAGGGATTCTACCTGTGTCCGAGATGCAAATGTCCGATTGAGCGTACGACCCATTTTTTAACCCATCAAAACTGCTCACAAGTTCCACTAATATTACCGAGAGGACCGGCTTGAGAAGCCGAGTATTGGTCGATGGGTTATGATTACCGCTCGAACGAGAGACGATAAGCCTTAGGCGTCATCGGTGAGTTTTAAGGAAGAGGCCCCGTACAAGGGGCACTTCACACTGAAAACTGAAATTATAAGCCTCGTACAAAAGTGTTAAGTCGCTGCACGCGCAGAAGTAGTATGAGGCTCTGAATATGGGTAGCACTTTGCTTACAAGTGGGAGTTCCTTGGAGAAGGTAGCGGAAGTGCGGAAAGTGAAGGAGGGTAGTGGAATAAAAAAGCCTCGCACTTTCGTGCGAGGCTTTATGGTTTGGTTAGCGAAGCTATCCGCCTTTGCTTTCGCTCCGACGGATAATCCGCCCCCTGAAGGGGGCGAGATACCCTCGTTCCCTTCATCTCGCCCCCCTCAGGGGGCGGATGAAGGGGAGCGGGTTACATCATTCCGCCCATTCCACCCATTCCGCCCATTCCGCCCATTCCTGGGCCTGGACCAGCTGACTCGTCCTTTGGCTTGTCAGCGATGAGTGCCTCGGTTGTGAGCATCAATCCAGCAACAGAAGCCGCGTTCTGCAATGCAGTGCGAACTACCTTGGTTGGGTCGATGATACCAGCCTTAACCATGTCCTCGTAGGTGTCAGTAGCAGCGTTGTAACCGTAGTTACCCTTGTTGCTACGAACCTTGTCGATTACTACAGCTGGCTCAGCGCCTGCGTTTGCCGCGATCTGCTTGAGGGGAGCCTCAAGAGCCTGGCGAACGATCTTAACTCCGAACGATTGAGCCTCGTCCTCAAGCTTAAGAGCGTCGAGCTTCTCGATCGTACGGATGAGAGCAACTCCTCCACCAGGAACGATGCCTTCTTCTACCGCGGCGCGAGTTGCATGGAGAGCGTCCTCTACACGAGCCTTCTTCTCCTTCATCTCAACTTCGGTAGCAGCTCCAACGTGGATAACCGCAACACCGCCTACGAGCTTAGCGAGACGCTCTTGGAGCTTCTCACGATCGTAGTCCGACGTTGTGTTCTCGATCTGCTGACGCATCTGCGTAACGCGAGCCTTGATGTCAGTATCAGAGCCCTTGCCGTCGATGATAGTTGTGTTGTCCTTATCAACAACGATGCGCTTCGCCTTACCAAGGTCCGCAAGCGTGATGTTCTCAAGCTTAAGACCAAGGTCCTCAGTGATGCACTTACCACCGGTGAGGGTAGCGATATCCTCGAGCATCGCCTTGCGACGATCGCCGAAGCCAGGAGCCTTAACAGCGCATACGTTGAGTGTTCCGCGGATCTTGTTAACTACAAGAGTCGCAAGAGCCTCGCCCTCTACCTCTTCAGCGATGATGAGGAGTGGCTTGCCGGACTTAGCTGTTTGCTCAAGAACTGGAAGGAGGTCCTTCATGCTCGAGATCTTCTTCTCGTGGATGAGAACAAGAACGTTATCGAGCTCAGCTTCCATGCGCTCTGGGCTAGTTACGAAGTAAGGAGAGAGGTATCCACGGTCGAACTGCATACCTTCAACAACCTCAAGAGTTGTCTCAAGGCCCTTAGCCTCTTCAACGGTGATAACGCCTTCCTTACCAACCTTCTCCATCGCCTCAGCGATGATGCCACCAATCTCACGATCGGAGTTTGCTGAGATCGTTCCTACTTGAGCGATCTCCTCTTTGCCCTTGGTTGAACGGCTCATGCCCTTAAGGGTCTCAACAGCAGTCTTTACTGCCGCGTCGATACCACGCTTAAGAGACATTGGATCGTGTCCAGCCGCAACGAGCTTCAAGCCTTCGCGATAGATAGCGTCAGCAAGAACTGTTGCTGTTGTCGTACCGTCTCCAGCGATGTCAGAGGTCTTGGAAGCAACTTCCTTAACCATCTGAGCGCCCATATCCTCGAAGCCCTCGAGCTCGATCTCTTTAGCTACGGTTACACCGTCTTTTGTAACGGTTGGAGCACCGAAGCTCTTCTTGATAACTACAACGCGACCCTTCGGCCCCATCGTTACACGAACTGCGTCAGCGAGCTTCTTAACACCCTTGAGGATCTCCTCGCGAGCATCAGCGCCGAACTCTAAAATCTTAGCCATGTTATTCCTTACTTATTAGTTAAAAACGTTTAGCTCAGGGTTGTTCCGATTAGAGAACAACTCCAAGAACATCGTCTTCACGCATGATCAAAAGCTCAGCGCCTTCGACCTTAACTTCGGTGCCGCTGTACTTACCAAAGAGGATCTCGTCTCCCTCTTTAACGTCTACAGGATGAACAGAGCCATCCTCGCGAACCTTGCCCTTGCCAACGGCAACAACACGTCCGCGCTGTGGGCGCTCTTGTGCGTTGTCTGGAAGGATAATTCCACCGAGCGATTTCTCTTCTGGAGCCAAACGCTCAACGATGATGCGGTCTTGCAACGGCCGAATCTTGTTCTTCTTGCTGCTCATTACCTTTACCTCCGAATGTAGAATAAGGACGCGGCTTCGTAGTAAAGCCGTCTACGGTTCCCTTACTTACTCTTATAGTGTTTGCACCTCCCACCAACGTAAGCATGTATGTGCTTGCGGGGGATGGCTGCCGCGCGACAATACCCCAAAGCAGGGGGTTCGCAACACGGCACCAAGTGCGTTTTGTTAATGCGCACTGAGCTGTATCATTTCAAGGGGAGGGTAGTACTTTTTTTGCGATCCAGCTTCGTGCGGAGAACTCCCGAGCCCTTTTCCGTTCTCGATTTTTGGATTCCGTGGATACGTCGTCTGAATCGTGAGGTGTTTTTTGCGAAGAAGAGACTCAGATTCTCTTGATATTACAGATGGTTGTTTAACTTCTTTGGATCGAAAGGCACGCCAGGGCGAGCAGCCCTGCCCGTGAGCGGGAAGGGGTGTCCTGGCTTCCTGATCTAAGTCAGGGTATACTTTTGTGCGCATTTTGCCCGTGGGTTCTTAGGGTTAGCGGACCCCCCAGTTTCACTCTTCTTCCTTTAGGCAGCCTCTTCGAGGACGCTGCGAAGGCGGGGCGCACAGGGCTGCACGACGGGCTACGAAAGGTTTCTTATTATGAGCATGTGGCACAAGTTAAAAGAGGTCGAAGATCGGTATGAGTCGCTCGCGCAGCAGCTCTCTAAGCCAGAGATTATTGGAGACCGAGATCTCTTCCACAAGTATTCCAAAGAGTATAAGTCGCTCACTGAGCTCGTGACCGTATATCGCTCTTTCAGTAAAGCAAGTGAAGAGTTGGCGGGGAGCAAGGAGCTCCTTGCTTCTTCGTCTGACCCTGATATCCGTGAGATGGCTCTCGAAGAGCTCCGAGTTCTCTCAAGTGTTGTAGAGGACCTTGAGAAGCAGCTCCAGATTCTGCTCCTTCCAAAAGATCCTAACGATGAGAAGAACGTTATCCTTGAAATCCGCGCGGGAGCGGGTGGTGATGAAGCTTCTCTCTTCGCAGGTGAGCTCTTTCGTATGTATTCCCGCTACGCGGAGACTCGTGGATGGCGGGTTGAGGTGATGAGCTTGAGTGATGCTGGCCCAGGTGGGCTCAAAGAAGTAATCGCGATGATTACGGGCGAGGGGGCGTTTAGTCGTTTTAAGTATGAGCGGGGAGTGCACCGCGTACAGCGCGTTCCAGCGACTGAAGCTGCGGGGCGCATTCACACATCCACTGTTACAGTAGCGGTGCTTCCGGAAGCAGAGGATGTCGAAGTGAAGATCCATGATAAGGATCTTCGTATAGACGTCTATCGTTCCGGTGGACCGGGGGGACAGTCGGTTAACACTACGGACTCCGCTGTTCGTATTACACACCTTCCAACCGGGGTTGTAGTGGCGATGCAGGATGAGAAGTCGCAGATCAAGAATAGAGAAAAGGCGATGCGAGTCCTGAAAGCGCGTATTTACGAGGCGAAACAGGCTGAATTGGATGCGGAGAGACGAGATGATCGGCGTAGCCAAGTGGGTACGGGGGATCGCTCAGAAAAGATCCGCACCTACAATTTCCCACAATCTCGAATAACAGATCACCGTATCAAGCTCTCTGTGAGTGACTTAGACGCGGTACTTGGGGGAGATATTGATCAGCTAATCGATCCGATTGTGGCACATTACCAAGCTGAGGCGCTTCGCGGAGAAACCGTTGTCCAGTAACGAAACTGATAAGCACACAGTCGGGGATATTCTACACCGTGGTGCCATAACGGTATCATCCGTTTCATCTTCAGCGCGTCTCGACAGTGAGCTTCTTCTTGCGAGTGTGATGGGAGTTTCGCGAACAGTTCTTCTGGTTAACAGCGATCGTGAGATATCTCCAGAAAATATCGAGAAGTTCAGGGTATTGATTGAGCGCAGGAAGCAGGGAGAGCCTGCCGCATATATTCTTGGGTGTCGCGAATTTTGGGGCTTGGACTTTCAGGTGAATCGGTCCGTATTGGTGCCGCGACCCGATTCTGAGCTTATCGTCGAGGAAGCTCTGAAGTTTGTTGGCGACAGTACATCACTAAAGTTTGTCGACCTAGGTGTTGGCTCGGGTTGTCTCTCAATCGCGCTTGTGTCGGAGCTTGTAAAAAAAAGCTGCGATGTGCGGTGCGTTGGTGTCGATATTAGTGACGCGGCGCTCACCGTCGCACAGATGAACGCAAAGAAGTTAGGCGTTTCAGAGCGAATTTCGTACGTGCTTGGTAGTTGGTTCGATAGACGCGATCAGTTCAATCCCCCATACGATCTGATAGTCGCGAATCCTCCCTACGTAGATCGAGCTGAAAAAGTTCCGGTTGATCTTTCGTATGAGCCAGCTGGCGCGCTGTTCGCGGAAGAGCACGGACTTCGAGAGGCTCGCATTATTATTGAGCAGTCCGTTCAGATGCTTCGACCAGGTGGAGCTCTCCTGCTTGAGGTAGGGGCAGGGAAGCGCGCGCGTCTTCCAAGTTTCCTTGCGCCCTTTGAACAAAGCTTTGAGACCTCCTACCTCGGTGATGATACCCCCCTGGATCGTTTCACTGTTTTGAGGATGATTCGACGTTAGGGGAGGGATACCTGTACTTGTGGGCACCGGGGCCGGTGCCCCTCCACTTGAATTCCGCGTTGCATTTGTACCTGTGGCCGGCGAGGCCGCCGGCCCTCCATCGAACCCGCGACATTTGTACCTGGAGGGCCGGCGGCCCGTCTCACCGGAGGCTAGCCGAGGCGGGGCCTAGCGGGCTTGCCGCAACCCTCAATGATGGTGAAGGGGCACCTGCCACGGTGCCCCTCCAAGGGATTACGTACTAACCATTCGAGAACTTACTGATAATCCGCTGCTTAAGCTGGTCTATCTTGTCGAGGAGTCCAGAGAAGAGATTGAGCACCTGAGAGGAGTGCTGGAACCTCTGCTCAGCGATGAGTTGCAAGGACCGAAGGTTGGTATCTTTGGTCACTGATATACCGAGTTCTTTTGCCAAGGCTTTGATCTGCGAGGCTGTAGCCCCTTCTTTGAGCGCGTAGGCCGCAAGGAGGTTGTTCTCAGATTTGGTAAAGTTAGAGCCGACCTGAAGGGCGGCCTGGTCGACATTCGAAGCTACAGGATTTGGCATAAGTCTCCTTAAGTATGAGAGCCCTGGTTGAGGGCGCGATTTTTCTTCTCAATCGGACTTTAAAGCGGATAGTTGCTATTGTTCTGCCTGGTCGTCTGCCGTACCTTGAGTGTCTGATTCGGTATCGGCTTTCGGGGGGTGTAATGTCTGAGTATATCGAGATAGTTGGGGGCAAACCGCTTCACGGAACGGTGGTAGCAGGTGGAGCGAAAAACGCGGGCCTTCCTATCCTGATGTCGACACTTCTCACCGGAGAGGAGTGTGTCCTCTCAAATGTTCCCAATCTTACCGACACGAGTCTCTGTCTTCATCTCTTAGAGCACTTCGGCGCAACCGTTTCGTACGATGGAAATACAGCCCGTGTGCGAACTGAGAAGCTCCTCGCGACAGAGGCGAGTTACAGTTTAGTCAAAGCGCTTCGAGCCTCTTTCTGGGTTCTTGGACCTCTTCTTGCGCGAGGTCGCGCCGCGCGTGTCGCGCTTCCGGGAGGAGATCTTATTGGAGCTCGTCCGGTAGATCTTCACCTGGAAGGTCTCGCGAAAATGGGCGCGGATATCTCTCTTAAGCATGGCGTTGTTTACGCGACAGCGGTTGATGGCTTGAAGCCCGCGTTGATCGATCTTCGCTTCCCGTCAGTCGGAGCAACGCACCAGTTGATTATGGCGGCGAGCCTCACGCCGGGCCGCACAATCATTAAAGGCGCAGCGCGAGAGCCAGAGATCGTAGCGCTTGCTCATTTCATAAACGGTATGGGCGCAGACATACAGGGCGCTGGTGGTGATGTTATCGAGATTAACGGTCGCAGCGAGCTTGGTGGTGTTACGGCAAATCTCATAGGAGATCGAATCGAGGCTGGAACATACCTCCTTGCCGGTGCTATCACCGGAGGGTGCGTCACCGTTGAAGGGATAGATCCTCTTTATTTCGGCTCCTTCTTGACGGTCCTCTCTGAGATGGGGCTCGAGGTGTCGTGCGGAGATCAATCGGTCACCGTGAAGAGTCGTGGAAGGCTAAAAGCCGTAAAGGTGAAGACGGGGCCGTTTCCAGAGCTTGCAACTGATCTCCAAGCGCCTCTCATGGCGGCTCTTACCCTTGCGGAGGGATCAAGTACGATCGAGGAAACCGTGTACGAAGGTCGATTTGGTCACGTTTCTGAGCTCGCTCGCATGGGCGCCTCAATACACATTCAGGATCGTATAGTGACCATTGAGGGAGTTGATAAGCTCACCGGAGCTCCAGTCGATGGTCTGGATATTCGTGCGGCGGCGGCGGTTGCTATCGCCGGGCTTGCGGCTGATGGTCGTAGTGAGGTGCACGAGCCTCATCACCTCCGAAGAGGCTACGAGCACTTCGAAAGAAAAATGGGAGCGCTTGGGGCTCGTGTCTGGTCGCGCGTGAGCGATCCTGATGATTTTATTTTTGCGGGCTGTTAAGCCGTAAAGAGTAGTGACTATGGCGGCGCAGATACCACTTCAGTTGGTGCAACCCCTTCGCTATTCGTCAGGCTCATTTCTTGTCCACAGAGGTGTGGCGGATCTCGTCACTTCAGTAGAGACCCTCTCGTATCAGCGCGTATTTTCGCTGATGTATATCCAAGGTGCTGCGAAAGCAGGGAAGACTCACCTTGGTGTCTATCTTGTTGGGCATCTTCAAAGTAGAGGACGGTCCGCACGCATGATCGCCTCTGAGGATATCGCTGATTGGTATGCGCGCGGATTTGATGGAGAGCCACTTCAAGAAGGGGAGACTATCGTCATAGATGATGGAGATGTTTTTTTTGAAAAGATCTCAAAGAGTAGTCAGTCGGGGATTTTCATGGATCTCACTGAGCAGTTACATCGAGTAGACGGAACCTTAGTTATCTTAGGGGCGTGCGGTCCAGACCAGCTCGCTTGTACAAAGCAAATTAAGAGTAGGCTCAATTCGGGACTTCATCTCGTAATGGGCGGGCCGGCTGAAACTGACCTCGACATGCTCCTCAATACCATTACCAAGCAGCGGGGCTTGCAGCTTACAGAGTCGAAGCGGTCATATCTCCTTCGTCGGGTTACCCGTACGCTTCCGGCGCTCGTTGAGTGTGTTGAGAAGGTTGAGGAGACCGGAGATTTCTCAAGCTCTCGAACCTCCTTTACTATATTGGCGGATGCGGTTGCCCAGGAGAACGCGACGCTACCCCTTTTTGAGCGTAAAACCGCATAAAAATTAATATGTTAGGCTTGCTTTTCCGGGCTGATTCAGTGTGGTAAGAATACCACCTTGAACGACCTGGGTCGTAAGAAGAAACGCGCGCTCGGGGGCATTGATGAGCCCGCTAGAGATCAGAGCTGCGGTCGCCGCGGCGTAACGAGCGCGTTTGAAAGGAAAAAGATGCAAAAGCGAAGAGTTGCTATTACTGGTATCGGAATCGTGAGTCCTCTCGGAAACACCCGTGAGACCACATGGTCTGCGGCCAAAGAGGGAAAGTCTGGAGTCGGACCGATCACCCGATTTGACGCTTCGGCGTTCGCGACAAATATCGCCGCAGAGGTTAAGGGCTTTAGCGCTGACGCGTTCATAGAGCCGAAGGACCAAAAAAAGCAGGACCTCTTCTCTCAGTATGCTATCGCGGCAACGCATGAGGCTCTTGAGGATGCGAAGCTCCTCGGTGAGCAGACTGCATATTCGAAGCCTAAGATGGGGTGTATTCTTGGTGTTGGCATTGGTGGTCTCAATATTCTTGAAAAGTACCACAAAGCATATCTTGAAGGTGGACCGCGAAAGATATCACCGTTTCTTATCCCCGGCATGATCAGCAACCTCGGGCCGGGTAATGTGGCGATTAAGTACGGGCTCCAAGGTGTGAATTACACGGTAACGAGCGCGTGCACCTCCTCAACGCACGCTATTGGTGAAGCGTTCCGCATGATCGCTGACGGTCTCCAGGACGTTGTTGTTACGGGAGGATCCGAAAGCACGGTATGCCCGATCGGTATCGGTGGATTTAACGCCCTCAAGGCGCTCTCAACTCGCAATGACGCTCCCGAGAAAGCGAGCCGTCCATTCGATAAGGATCGTGACGGATTTGTACTCGGCGAGGGATGCGCAATCCTAGTACTTGAGGATCTTGAATCTGCGGTGAAGCGTGGAGCGAAGATCTATGGAGAGGTTCTCGGATACGGATTCTCCTGCGACGCATACCACATGACCGCGCCGAGTGAGGGTGGTGAAGGTGCTGTAGCGTGCATGAAGCAAGCCATTGAGTCGGCGGGCATTAAGCCGAGCCAGGTGGATTATCTAAACGCGCACGGAACTTCGACCCCAGCGAACGATATCTCTGAGACCGCCGGAATTAAGACTGTATTCGGTGAGTGGGCAAAGAACGGACTCTTGGTTAGTTCAACCAAATCGATGACGGGACACCTTCTTGGGGCTGCCGGAGCGATTGAAGCGGCGTTCTGTACGCTTGCGATTCGGGATAGTGTTGTTCCCCCAACTATCAACCTCGACAATCCTCAAGAGGGATGTGACCTCGACTATGTCGCGCACAAGGCGCGCCAGCAAAAGGTTACGATCACGATGTCAAATAGCTTCGGTTTCGGGGGCACAAACGCTTCCGTAATCATTGGTGCCTACAAGGCATAGTGCATGGGGAAGGAGAGCGACGACCTCTCACCGAACGTCCGCGCTGAGGACATTATCCTTGGCTCTCTAGGATTTGGTGAAGAGGCTCGCGTTCTCTCTATCGAGCGGACACCTGAAGGCTACAAAGGGATCGGCCGCTGGGCAGACGGAGAGGAATTCCCCTTTGAGAGTGACGATGAGCTTGATGAGCTCCAGGAGTGGGCCCTGGCTTTCCTTCTAGAATCAAAGAGAGCCGCGAATGGATGATGGGGGAGCCCCTGTTGTCGGACTTCTTGCCATATGCGGGCTAGGACACTCCAATCTTTGGACATATTGAGCGTAGCTCGCATGCCGCGCACTGGGGATTTCTCGCGCCGCAGACTCGTCGACCATGAAAGATTATCCGATGGTGTAAGTTTCGCCATTCAACGGATGGAAAGGCCTTGCGTAGGTCCACTTCCACAAGGTCCGGAGTTTTCCCCTTAGACAGTCCAAGTCGATGGGCTAATCGAAATATGTGTGTATCAACGGGAAAGGCTGGTATCACCCCTTTTTCTGAGAGGATAACGTTGGCGGTTTTGTTTCCTACGCCAGGAAGCGAGGTGAGATCTGTATGCGAATCAGGAACTTTTGATTTAAATTGTTCAACAACGCGCTCCGCGCACGCGATCAGATTCTTCGACTTCGTTTTGTAGTAGTTGATAGGTCGAATGATTTTTTCGATCTCAGAGAGCTTCGCCTGTGAGAGTACCTTAAATGATGGATACGCTTTAAAGAGATTGGGGGTTACCTGATTCACCTTCTTGTCGGTGCATTGCGCGGAGAGCATGACCGCGATGAGGAGTTGATACTCGTTCTGAAAGTCGAGCTCTGAGCGTGGCTCTGGGTAGAGCTCCGCTAATGTTGCAATGAGAAGGGCTCTCTTTTTTGGCGTCATTATTCCCTGCGCGTCAGTCAGCGAGTGTTTTACTGCGGTAACACTCTGGCGCGCAAGTGGTGGGGACGAGAGGTAAAACCTACCACAGAACAACCGACAGAATAACGTAAAGGGTGTTTCACGTCCTTAGGGGAGATTGTTACCAATTGAGAGTCGTAGGTCTTGCATCGCTTTTTGACTTACCTGTAGGGATCCTTCGAATGGCCTGTCGAGATCGACTATGATCCAGAGAATCAGAGTAAATGAGAGTATAAGACCTAGCGTGGCTGGAGATCGTGCGGAACCAGCAAGAGCGGCCTGATATCCTAGCTCGCCCATGCCAAATATTGTAACGGCGTAGAGGGCCATCCACACGATGCCGGGTATGCGTGCCCCCACCGCCGCGATAATCCGTCTGGTGTGAAGGTCGATGATTTCGTTTATCGATTCGATGAAAAGGCCTGCGGCGACCTGATTTGCTGTCGAGCGCTCTGCGGCGATCGTGAGGTCCCATAGCACCTTATGAAGCTCTTCTGAACGAGCGATGGCGATCGTCAGCTTGGTTGGATCTGTGGCGACGAGGCGCGCGTCGACATATTCTCCCAGGGTTTTGTTCACATCTCTTTGAAGAGGCTCTGACAAGAATTCAGCTCGTAGAAGTGCGGTGCTGATCGCGTCGACTTCATCGAGAAAGGTGTTTAATCGGAGGTCGAAACGGGAAACGGCTATGCCAAAGGTTGTCGCGAGCATAAATCCTAGGAGGGCTAGGGTTGCCCCAACTAACGCGCCCACGGGAGCGTCCTTTTCAAGACCTGAGCGTCGACGTCGCCAAGACCCCAGGCGGAATCCCACTTCCATCGAGAGAGCTATAATCGCGACAGTGGCAATGAACACAGCCCATAGAGGGAGATAATCAAGGAAAGAGAGATGTGTCATGAAGGCGACCTTACCCATATCCCTGTAATTCCTTGCTGATCAGCCTCATGCGGGCCGATATCCAGAGCGTGGTTCTTGTGGTAGTGTTTGGCAGTTTCGTGTAGGAATTTCTGGATATGAGCGAAGAGGTAAAGATCTTAGCGGCGAATAGAAAAGCCCGCTTTGACTACCACATTTTGGACACTTTTGAGGCGGGACTCGTCCTCACCGGCGCTGAGATCAAGTCGATGCGCGGCGGTGAGATGTCGATTAGCGAAGCATACGTACGTCCGGATAGGGGAGACCTCTACCTCTTGAATGCGCACATCCAACCGTACTCACACAGTGGTGATAAGGAGTACGATCCACGAAGACCTAGAAAGCTCCTTATGCACCGTAAGGAGATCGATCGGCTCATCTCTGAGCTTGAGACGAAGGGGACAACGATAGTTCCCCTCCAGATCCATCTCAACAAAGGTAGAGCTAAGGTCCAGATCGGCTTAGGAAAAGGTAAGGCCGCGCCCGACAAACGGCAGGATATCAAGAAGCGTGAGACTGATAGAGAGATCGCGCGCGCCATGTCGAAGAAATAATGCGGCTTCGCCGGCCCTCCAGGGACGAAGATCCTGTGCGTGGTATCGGCCCTACACAATTTTCGACACCCAGTCTTGAATCGGCTATGATACACTACTTAGTGGATAGATGTGGGTTACGCCCGCATCTTACATTTTTGAACTCTTTTTTACGGGGGTGTAAAGGTTTCGACGGGATTCACGGTCTTGTTCCTATTCACAAATGGCTGCGCCATTATGTGAATGACGGCCAAGGTCTCGATTCTCTCGACCCTGGACCTTCAGGAGTTTAATTTTTTACGGGGGTGTAAAGGTTTCGACGGGATTCACAAAGGATAAGTTTGCACGTCCAGGGTTCCGATGGCCTGGTAAAAAATCGGAAACCAATAACTGCTAAAAACGTTATTGACGCTTCTGCTCGTTTCGCAGCTCGTGCTACTCAGGCTTTCGAGCCTGTAGCTATCGCTGCTTAATGAAAGAGGCAACTAGACTAGCCACCACAAGTGCCTAGTCGGCTGATAGGGAACGCGCCCGTAATTCTCTAAAAGCTTAACTTTCTCGGGCTACTCATCCACTCGCGCTGCGGGGTGGATGGGGAAACAAACAGAAGCTGGTCGGTAATAGCTGTGTACGTTGACGCTATGCCGATGAGATTTTCAACGTACTAAACGTGTAGAGAGCTCTTCTCGCGGCTTCTCGGACGGGGGTTCGATTCCCCCCACCTCCATTTTTCTCGCTCGGCGCTTGAGCCCAGGGGCTGCTGCCCCTCTCGCTCGCCATGGCTCGCTTCACCCCGCGGAGTGGTTCGAATCTGCGTATCCCGGGTCCACCATTTCCGCTCGGCGCTTGAGTCCAGGGGCTGCTGCCCCTCTCGCTCGCCATGGCTCGCTTCACCCCGCGGAGTGGTTCGAATCTGCGTATACCGGGTCCACCATTTCCGCTCGGCGCTTTGGCCCAGGGGCTGCTGCCCCTCTCGCTCGCCATAGCTCGCTTCACCCCGCAGGCTGGTTCGAATTGGTTGCTTCCACGTCCAATCTTTCCATTCGGCATTTGAGCCCAGGGGGCGGTGCCCCGGTATAAACTTGGACGTATGTTTAGATTGTCCTTGGTTGTGGTAGCTGAGCCGCTGCCCCAAATCGCTTGTAATTCCGAAATGCCGATATTCCGGATTGCTGATGCTTCGAAGAATGTAAACAAACTGCATGTCCTACTTTCGGCGTGATTCTCCGAACGTTGCTTTTTATGGTCCCTTGCTCAAAGTTTCTTCGTCATCAGATCGTCTGATCGCCGGCCGCTCCGGACGTGTTCGTTTATACGCGGCAGGTTGAGTATGTGTAAGGTGGCTCGATTGTGTCCGGCGTTATCAGAGGTGGAAAGTTGTCTTTCCATCGCACCCTGTGTGACTCATCGCGTCGTTATGACCTAAAGTTCCTAAGGGCTAGTAGAGAGAAAAAGCCCGGCGGTTTTAGAGTGAGCTAAAACCGCCGGGTTGATTATACCGTGCGTGCGTTCGGTTCGGATTCAAAGATTCGACGAACGAACAGCAGGAATCCCGGGGCGAGGGTTGATGTTAATACCAATACCCACGCCTCTCCGGGTACCCAGAAGGCGATAGGCAAGTGGAATACCGACAGTAACGCAGCCGCGAAAATCCGCAGGGAGTATAGCTCGTCATCGGCTGTTGCTCTTTCGTCTAGCAGAATGAACCCGCTTGTTAGTACGCATCCTACGCTTAAGGATGCGCCGATAACTCCAATGGTCATTTCCCAACCAGTCATAATTTCCTTGTTAAAAACCTCTACCGTTTGGCAGAAGCGTCCAGCAATGCTCGACGCTTCTGTCATCGGCCTCTCTACTACCCTTAGAAAAATTAGCCTCACAACGCTACCAGGTGTGAAGTTTTTATTATAGGGAAGGACCTTTACGCGGTGGTTCGGTTTAGTTTGGTATTGTTTGTTCTGGGAAAGAGCCTTGTAGAAACGACCATCGTGATATCTTTCTCCGTGTCTTATTACGCAAGATGTCGTGCTATTTCCGAGGTATGACCAAGCTCTTAGAAGGATTACAAAAAAATACTAATGGTGATGTTTTTCGTAGGAAATGCCGACAGGGTGCGTTGACTAGAGTGGGAGAGAGGCGTAGCGTCTCGATATCGACCCAGCCGAGCCATAGCCTAATAAAGCGAACGACTAGACTCGACTTAAGGCCTGATAAATTTATTTATTAGCTCTCAAAAGTTAAGTTTGGAGTTCTTTTTTTATGTTAAGCCGTTCGGGGACTTGTACCCCCGTGCCTTCGTCCGTTCCTGCTGATGGATTGAAAGGTTTCAAAGAAAACTTTCTTCACGAAATAACCTCTGGTCTGTTGGTCTCGCTTATTGCGTTACCACTCTGTCTCGGAATCGCGATGGCGAGTGGGTTTCCCGCATTCGGGGGGCTCATTACCGCCATAGTAGGTGGCCTGGTTGTAGGCCCACTTTGCGGGTCGAGACTGTCAATCAAAGGACCCGCAGCTGGCCTGATCGCCATAGCGATCGCTTCAGTAGAAACCTTGGGGCAAGGGGATGATTTCGCAGGATATCGCTACACGTTGGCGGTGCTCGCGGCTGCGGCTCTCTTACAGGTCGTATTCGCCGCTTGTAAGCTTGGTCGCTTCGGAGACTTCTTTCCCGCGTCGGTATTGCACGGAATGCTCGCTGCTATCGGCGTGATTATCTTTTCTAAGCAAATTCATCCGCTTCTTGGCGTAAAGCCTCTTAGTCAAAATCCGATCGATCTTTTGCTAGAAATCCCGCACTCTTTGGTCGTTATGAATCCGCGAGTCGCGCTTGTGGGTGTAACGAGCGTTCTCATTGTGCTCTTGGCACCGAAGATCCTCGGTCGGCTCTCGAAGTTCTTGCCAGCTCCGCTCTTGGCTGTGTTGGGTGGTATTTCGTTCTGCCTCTTCTTCGACTTTGCGCATCCCCACAAGTACACGTGGTACTCAGTGGAGTATCCCCTTGATGAAAAGTTCTTGGTGAACCTTCCGAGCAACTTTACCGCCGGGCTAACCTTCCCAGATTTTTCGAAGGTTTTCTCCTCTCATTCAATCCAATTCATTATCATGTTCGCCCTTATAGGATCTATTGAGTCCCTCCTGACGGTGAAGGCGGTGGACTCCGTCGATCCCTACAAGCGAAGTTCGAATTTAAACAAAGATCTCGCCGCAGTGGGATTTGGTAACTTCGTTTTGGCGATGGTTGGTGGATTGCCCATGATCTCTGAGGTCGTTCGATCGTACGCGAATGTGAGTTACGGGGCGAAGACCCGCTGGTCTAACTTCTCGCACGGCGCATGGCTACTTCTTTTCGCGGTTGTTTTGGCAGATATCATCCATCTTGTTCCAGTTGCCGCGTTGGCTGGAGTGCTTTGTGTGACAGGATATCGGCTAGCGGCACCGCAGCATTTCCGCGAGTGTCGTCGGATTGGCACGGAGCAGCTTTTTGTATTTCTCGTAACTATCATTGGAACCCTCCTCACAGACCTTCTTGTCGGCGTTTTTCTTGGTGTGGTCGCGCAGTACGTGAGCTGTTGGTGGCTTGGGGCTCCCGCTGGGTCCCTCCTGAAGGGGCGGATACAAGCCCGGACCAAACAGGTGGGAGTAATTAAAATTTCCCTTCCGAGAGCGGCTTTCTTTGGAAATGTGATCGCCTTTAAGCGATGCCTCCTTACGGTCTCCGAAGGGGACATCGAAATTGACTTTAGACAAACGGTCCATGTGGATCACACCTTCATGCATGAGGTTCGCGCTCTGGAGTGTAATTTGGGCCAAGAAGGGCGAAAAGTCATATTAAGGGACTTCGAGAAGTTGGTGCCTGTAAGTGATCATCATGCTGCCACTCGTCGACACGCTGGTGGTCAGCGTGTTGTTAGGGGTGCGTTGGCTCACGGGTAACCGTACAATTGTAGTAACGTCGAAAGGCGTATATGTGTTCTTTACGAGGTTCAGAAAAAGCAGCCGATGGAACGTCTTCCATCAAGGGGATTATAGAGGAGGTCTCGCATTACCTCCCATCACAAGGCCCTATAAAGACCTTCGTCAGTCACAACACCCTGCATTATTTTGAAGACCAAGAATTCTTTGACGCGATTGACGCGGCTGCTGACATCTATGGCGCGGCGACCTCTCTTCCGGAGTCGGTATACCAAGGGTATTGGGAACAAAAGCGTATAGCCTATGCGGACATGAATCGCGCTCTTGGTGAGTATGACCTCCCGTCAATCCCTTGGATTTTTGGAATCTCAAAGAGAAAAATCGCCCGGTCTCTGATGCTCTCGGCGCCGATCCCTCTCACCGCTGAGACCCTTCGTTGGCGGCTTGTAGAGAAGAGATATCTGGACCGATTTCATGAAGAGGTTACGGCTGCCAAGATTAAGTACATTCGAGAGACCGATTGTTCGACTCCTGAGAATATTCTTCGAGGTTGGTTATTGAGTTATGAAGAGTTCATTCGTGATTGGAATCAGCCGTGGCTACACGAGTTGGTGAAAACGAACGAATTGGCCCATAACCCCGCTCAGACTTGGTCTATCACTGATTCCTTGAAGTTACTCTGGATCGCCGCGGTGCGATTCGCTCGCGATGTTCTGGTGACGAATCCCTCCTACGGCCATATCAACCACCGCCAACGAAAAAATTCCCGAATTGAGGAAGTTATTAATCCTTACTTGATCAAGTTTACGAGCTCCTTTCTTGATACAGGATTGGCTCACTTAGGGCCCGTAGATCGATCTCATGGATTACTGGAGGCGTTCTTGGCCCATATGCAGACGTCCTCGTTTGCGCGACCTACGTGGGCGAAAGGAACAGTTAAGAGTTTCGTCGGGCTATCTCCCGAGCAGGTCATTGAGACAATTCTAACGGAGAAGGGAGTATCATCAGAGAGTTGGCGGGCTTTTATTCTCGCCAAGGTGTTAGTACTTAAAGGATGGGGCGGACTTGTACACCAAAGTGAGCTTGGGGTGCCCGGTATTACGGCGAAGACGTCAGTCGCCGAATTTCTCGCGGTTCGGATGATTCTCGAGTCTCTTGCCGAACATTATTTTGACAAGACTCCCGACCTATTCGCGGAGAGTGACAAGGAACGCCCCTTCGACGTCAATCAGCCAGGCATGGCTGATCTGCAAGATGAGGAGACCAGAATTCGAACGACCGCGTACCATTTCTTTCACGCGTTTCAATTGTTTCCGTGCTCGGGTAGTGAGCTTCTCGGTCTTTCGGGGCCAGATCACGAGGAATTGGTCAACATATTGAGTCGGTTCGATGCGCCGCTTCGCGGTCGGGTGTGGCACAAGGCATATGAATGGAACCTCTATTCGCGCGCAGCTTCTGCGCTTCTGCATCACAATAAAAAAGGGGAGGTCTCGGGACGTCGTCATAGTCCGACGTGTCAGCTTGTATGCTGTATTGACGATAGGGAGGAGAGCTTTCGCCGATATATTGAGGAGATTAATCCGAATTACGAAACGTTTGGAACCGCGGGGTTCTTCGGAGTTGATGCCGAATTTCATAGTCTGTACGAGCGACCAGCCCCGTTTTGTCCGGTGAACGTGGTTCCCACGCATCACATTGAAGTACGACCCAAGGAGGGTTCCGAGCAACGATTGATTGGACTTCAAAAGCTTATTACTCTGTATTCCGATTTAGATATGTTCATTGAGAGCAAGTCACGCTCAATAGTGCGAGGCTGGGTGCTCGCTCTCGGCGGGCTGCTTGCACTTTTCCCACTATCATTATCGACCCTAGCCCCTCGATGGACCCATAGGGTGTCTCTTTTCCTGAAACGGGTGCTTATCAATCCGACCGATGAAAGCGCTATCGTTTTCGCAGAGGAAGATGACTCTGTTGGAGAGGGACGCTTCACCGTGGACGAAATGGCGCACCGAGTTAAGACTCTTTTGGTATCTACAGGCCTTTCAAAGAACTTAGCGCAAATAGTTTTCATCATGGGTCATGGGTCGTATAGCACCAATAATCCTTTTCGGTCCGCGTATGATTGCGGCGCGTGTGGTGGGCGGCCCGGTAGAATGAATCCCCGGGTTTTCGCTATGATGGCCAACAGGAAGGACGTTCGCCTCAAGGTCACGGAGCTTGGTCTTACGGTACCAGAAAATACTGTCTTTATTGGAGCCTTTCATAATACATGCACGGATGAAGTCGAATATTTCGATGTTGCTCAGCTCTCGAATGATACTCAGAGGCTGTTTGAGGAGTTCAAAGCAGATGTTGAGATCGCCCGGGCGCAAAATGCTCTTGAAAGATGCCGGCGATTCGATGATACGAGGGTTTCTACAGTGCAAGAGGCCATCGCTCACGTTGAATCAAGAGCGCATCACATCGCGCAGCCTCGACCCGAATATGGTCACGCGACGAACGCGATGTGTTTTGTGGGGCATCGAGGCATTACAAAAGGATTGTTCCTTGATCGGAGAGCCTTTCTTGTTTCGTATGATAAAGAGGTGGATCCTGATAGTGGTGTACTTCGGAACCTTCTACGAGTCGTCGTCCCGGTATGCATGGGAATTAACCTCCAATATTTCTTCTCCGTGCTCGATAACCAAAAATACGGCGCTGGGACGAAACTTCCACACAATGTTACGTCTCTGCTCGGATTGATGACGGGATATTGTAGTGATCTACGTACTGGTTTGCCCGCTCAGATGGTGGAGATTCATGAGCCTGTGAGGCTTATGTTAGTGATCGATCAAGACCCTGTGGTCTTAACTCGTCTTCTTGAGTCCGAGCCAGAGCTCCGCAAGGTAGCGAAGAATCATTGGGTCACGTTGATGTCCTATTCCGCCGAGGTAAATAAACTCTACTATCTGAACCCGACTGGTGCCTTTGTAGAGTTTGAAGACGATGGCGATAAGCCGCCGGTCACCACATCATCGTTGTCGTGGGTGGTAGGAAAGAGAGAACATCTTGAATTCGCGCGGATACGGTAAGGCCCTCTATGAATCTGATAGGAACGTTCGGCGCGCTGGTTTTTATAGCACCTCTCATTACCCTGGGTGTGATGTCGATTCTTGGCCTGACACCATATCGGTCAAAGGAGAGGCTGGTGCAACTAGTAGTCGCGACAGGCCAAACAATAACACTGGTCGCGGCGATATCTATGCTCGTGGTGTTCGTTCGAAACTATCTTCAATCCGGAGAGATAGTTCCTCTAACCGTAATCCACCGGCATCTCTTCTCTTTTGATCACCATGCGGTGGATTTTGTTTTACAGCTCGATAGCCTGAACATTTGGTTTGTAGTGGTCGCATCCATTCTCTCGAATATCGTAGGGGTGTTCTCGAGACACTACCTCCATAGAGACCCAGGATTTTTTCGGTTTTTTTACCTGATCGTGTTGTTCCTTAATGGCGTGTTAATCGTATTTATGGGGAGCGCCTTCCCGGTTGTTTTTATGGGTTGGGAATTCATGGGAATTACCTCCGCTCTTCTCATCTCATTTTTTACTCTGCGACGAGAAACTATTGATAACGCGTTGCACGCCTTCTGGGCATATCGCGTCTCCGATATCGGGCTCTTACTCGGATCCTTTCTCGTAGCGGCGGTTTTACCAACGCTGTCTTTTGGGCGACACCCCAATCAGCTTTCTCTTTTGCCTCAAGAATTGGCTGTTGTTGTTCCGCTCCTTTTTCTGTTCTCCGCGATGGGTAAATCAGCACAGTTTCCCTACTGCTCCTGGCTTCCTCGCGCGATGGAAGGCCCGACGTCGTCGAGCGCCATATTTTACGGTGGGTTATCGATTCATGCGGGTGTGTTCCTTCTCCTCCGTTTGAGGAGTGAGTTCGAGATTCCAGTTGGGGTCCTGCTCGCGATTGGAGTGGTCGGGGCTATCTCATGTGTGTATGGAGCGCTGTTGAGC
>CAIXKI010000125.1 GCA_903920005.1 uncultured delta proteobacterium | reverse complement strand
GTTCCAGAAAGAGCCAAGAGATGTAAGGGTCCAGAATCGGAGCCCTTGAGCAAGCATGAAGAGGGTGAGAGCCACTATCTGTACGAGCGTGGAAACATGAAGAGGGCGTGCTAGCCCCTCGATGAGAAGAGAAGCGTACCAGGCCGCGTGAAGCGCGACCATCGCGCCCATACCGCCCTTACTCTCAGTTTCAATAAAGCCTTTGGCGCGCATCGCACGTTGATTTCGGCGGGATAAAACAAGCTCTCCGAGTCGCTCAAAGAGACAGTATGCGAAAAGAAACCAAAAGAGATCTTTCATTAACAACACTCGAAGAGGTTCACTTGAAGCGTTAGGCCTGGTCCAACGCCGAGCATAAGCATCTTATCGCCAACTCTGTAGGACCGTTCACGAAGGAACGCTTCGAGGGCAAAAAGGATGGATGCCGACGACATATTTCCATTTTCCCTTAGACTATCCCACCCCCATTTCGCTTGGTCCCGCGACAGGCCAAATGATTCCTCGAGGCTGGAGAGGATCTTTGCCCCTCCTGGATGGAATAGCCACCAAGATATGTCCCCGGTTGTGAGATCGTGATTTCGAAGAAAGGTATCGATCGTGGCCGGAGCGGCTTTGAGAAGGGCTTGAGGAATCTCTCTATCTAAACGCAGGTGAGCACCATCGTCCATGAGGTCATAACCCATCAGATCAAAGGTGTTCGGGATGAGGAATGATTGGGAGGCGACGACCTTCAGAGGACCTGGCTTCTCAGAGACAACAACACAGGCCGCGCCGTCACCGAAAATGGCGGAGCCCACGATATTGCCTGCTTGAAGATCCTCCGCTTGATAGACAAGGGAGCAGAGTTCCACGGACGCAAGTATCGTGACGCCCTTAGGCGATGAGAGGTGTTGCGCGAGGGATATGCCGATAGCTCCACCAGCACACCCGTATTGAAATACGGGGAGACGCAGCACCGTCGCAGGGATTCCTATCTGACCGATCGCTCGGGTATCGATCGATGGGATACTCGGAACGGAGCACGACGTCATAATGAGAGCCGTCACATCTTCGGCGGATGCTCTTGCCGCGGAGAGGCCCTTTTTAACCACCTCTGTAAGAAGGCTCGTTCCCACCTCGATGAATATCTTGGAGCGCTCTCCCTGGCCCCGAAGCGCGAGGAGCTCCTCTATCGGAAGTCCAAAAGCTCGATTCTCAATCTTAGTTGAGGAGGCGAGCCGTTCAAAAAGGGCGCGCTCGCTTGGAGAGTTGGAGAGCCAGTCGCCGGCTGCTTTTGTGATGTGCTCCGTAGAGTAGCTATACGGGGGGAGGTGGGTGCTCACTGCTTGAACGTAGGTCATAAGATTATTGACGCGTTGGAATCGTTGTTTTGTAGGTAATGGTAACGGTTGGATCGAGCTTGGCTATGAGGATCGAGGGGTCTTCGACATGAAAATCACCCCACTGGATGGGGAGCGTCCCTCGCGCCACAAACTGAGCATCTTCGAGGGTTATCTCGATAGGGAGTTCGATGGTCTTCGTAGTATCACGAATAGAGAGCGCTCCGCTGAGCGTCCCGTGGCAGCGGCCCGCGGAGCGAATGTAATCGGGGGAACAGGAGGGAGATAGCCGAGAGGACGAAAACGATACATTCGGATATCTCTCTGAGGACATTACCGTTCGCAGTTTTTCATCCCGCGACGCATTGTCGGTGTTAAATAGTTTTACGGGGATTTCGAGATCGACCCTAATTGAAAGGGGGTCTTTCGGATTTGTAAGGGACACCGTTCCTGAGAGGTCTCTCGTGGTTCCATGGATAGTATGCCACGTCGAATCGACGACGAACGTTACGGCGGTGTTCTGATCGTTGAGATGGGTTGGAGGTTCCCATGTTTGCGCCTCGCATCGTAACGAACCGATATGCTCAATGACCGTGACAGCTAGTACGAGAGGGAAGACTGCGATCTTCATAAGGAGAGAGACCTTTTGTGCTGGTGACCTGTGGATGTTTGCCTAAAACTAACAAAAGAGCCAGCTAGGGGTTGAGATGGGGAGGGCTGGATATGCTTTGCTTTACGGTTCGCGCGAGTCTTCTTTTTAGCCTGAGGTTAGAGCAAAAACATTATGGATATAGAAGGGGCGTTGTATGTGACCTGTTTGCTGTCACGTGAGGAATGTGTCGGCTAGCTCGGGGGGATTAAGCGGGTCATCCTTGTCGACAGTCGTCCGCTTGAGCAGATCCCCGCGGCTTCTGAGAGGTTGTCGAGCGGTTGGCCACCAATAAGCCTTGCGATGATCTCTCCGCCTAGTGGTGCTGTCAGGAGTCCACGACTACCGTGTCCGGCATTTATGAAGAGGTTAGGGCCATCGTTGTTTGGTAGTGCCCCTATATATGGCATTCGATCGTGCGTTGAGGCACGAAAGCATACGCGCGAACTGGCGACCTTTAAATCCGAGATATCAGGAAGGGTACGGTAGAGACGCGCGAGGATCTCTTGCGTATCAAGATCCTTTGGTTCGGTATCGAAATCATCGTGCCGATAGTGTGCCCCGATAAAGTGGAGCCCTTCTTGTTGGGGCGTAATGTATCCATCATAGGAGATCACGGTACGAAGTCCTGAGGATGAAGGAGTCATAACTGTTTGCGTCGTTTGTCCACGGATCGCCTCGAGAGGAACCCATGAGGTGAGCGGGAGTTTCTGAATGTCGTGAGCCCCGCAGAGCACGACGTTTGTGAAAGAGTTCGCCGACCCATCGTTAAATAACGCCGACCATTTGGAATCGATCCAACGGAGGTCTTCTATGGAGCGACCGAGGCTAATTGAGATGTGCGATGGGAAGCTCGTTGCCAGATGTTCCGCGATCCGTGCGGGCTTGCAGTAGCCTGCTTGAGGGATGAAGAAGCTCGCGGTCAAAAGCGTCACCCCGGCACGATCGGAACCCTCCTGCGCAGAGACCCGTCGGATTGGCGAATTGCCAACAAAAGGAACTGTCTCGGTGAGTATCCGGGAGAGTCTTTTTGTGGCAGGAAGTTGAATGGCGCCAACTTCATGATAGGAGACCAGCCCCTCAAACGTGGAGGTGAGGAGGTTGTGCGTAAAATTGAAACCCTTCGCGTACAGTCTCCCCGGGGGAGATGATTGAGTGGCGACGTACGGCATGAGGAGTGCCCACGCGTTTCCTGAGGCTTTTGATGCGAGTCGAGGCTCGGATTCGCACAGGAGGACTTTTAGGGATCGTTGCGCAAGCGCGTACGCGGTGCTGGCGCCCGCAAGGCCGCCGCCAACCACTAACACATCGTATGTGTTGGAAGATATCATGCGAGTTTACTTCCGTTTGTAACCGGGCTCTCTGGACGCGCCAGCACAACCGCTCCGTCATCTCGAATGAATCCGGTGACGAGTACCTCAGAGACGAATGGTCCGATCTGGCGAGGAGGGAAGTTGGTTACAGCGATCACTTGAGAGCCAATAAGCTCTTCAGGTTCATACAAAGTGGTAATTTGAGCGCTGCTTTTTTTAAGGCCAAGAGGCCCAAAGTCGATCCAGAGTTTGTAGGCGGGCTTTTTTGCTCCAGGAAATCGCTCTGCTCGGGAGATCGTGCCTACACGCATCTCTACCTTCTCAAAGTCATTCCAGGAAATCGTGTTATCGCTCATAATACCTCTTCGGTCCGAATGGTAGTGTGCCCATGTTGTAGGAAGCAATCAACGGATTGCGTGTGAGGGCCCCCGCAAGTAGCCTCTCAGTGGATAGTTTTTCTATGTTAATCAGGAGTTTTTGTGTCTGAAACCCTCGTCGCTATCATCCTTGGACTTGTAGAAGGAATAACGGAGTACCTACCGGTATCTAGCACTGGGCACCTTATCCTTTTCGGCGACTTGCTCGAATTCGAGGGAGAGAAGGCTAAGACGTTTGATGTTGTTATTCAGCTCGGAGCTATTTTGAGCGTGCTCTGGCTTTACTGGCCTCGATTTATGGCGCTGCTTGAGGGACTTGGCGGGGTAACGAAAGACCCTACATCGATACTCAAACCAGGGCTCCAGGGTGCTGCCGGTATCTTTAAGTTAGGATTGGTAACGGGGCCTGCTCTGGTTATTGGAGCTCTCTTCGGAGGACGGATCAAAGAGCATCTCTTCAATTCAACGAGCGTGGCGATAGCGCTTGCCGTCGGAGCGGTGTTGATCCTCCTCGTTGAACGTTTTGCTCGCTTTAAGGGAGAGAGTGGTCCAGAAACCTTGACGTGGAAGAAGAGTATTCTGATCGGATGCGTCCAATGCCTCGCCCTGTGGCCTGGAATGTCACGCTCTGCCTCCGCGATTATTGGTGGAATGATGGTTGGTCTCTCACGAAAAGCGGCGGCTGAGTTTTCGTTTCTTGCGGCCGTGCCTATTCTGGCAGCAGCGGCTTTCCACGACCTCTTTAAAGCAGCAGCGGTTTTTACGACTGAAGATCTTAAGCTGGTCGCTATCGGGTTTGTTGTTTCGTTCTTTACCGCCCTTGTTACCGTCAAATGGTTCATCGGCATGGTGAGTCGGTGGAGTTTACGACCGTTCGCGTATTATCGCCTGATAGTCGCTGCCTTGGTATTGACGCTCCTCTAGCGCGGTGTTCGTTGGAGGGCCGGCGGCCTCGCCGGCCTCAGGTACACATGTAACGTGGAATTCAATTGGAGGGCCGGCGGCCTCGCCGGCCGCCGGTACACATGTAGCGT
>CAIXKI010000124.1 GCA_903920005.1 uncultured delta proteobacterium | reverse complement strand
TGCCCCGGGGTATCAATGAGATTTATCTGATAGGTCTCCCCATCATCAGCCTTGTACGAGAGTCGCACAGTCTGGGCTTTAATCGTAATTCCTCGCTCTCGCTCTAGGTCGAGCTTATCAAGGAACTGAGCCTGCATCTCACGAGCTTGCAGCGCGCCTGTCGCCTCAAGAATGCGATCAGCCAACGTCGACTTACCGTGGTCAATATGAGCGATGATACTGAAATTTCGAATCTTATCTCGTGTGGTCACAATTTTTTACTACCTATGAGCCACGTTATCGCGGCTCTTCTCCATTTCGAAGACGCTCTTCGAAGTTAGCGATCGTCTTCTGCAATCCAGCGTCGAGATCAACCTTCGGCTCCCAACCCAACTCTTTCCTCGCAAGCGCGATATCAGGTTGCCGGCGGGTCGGATCGTCAGTCGGAAGTGGCTTGTGCGCGATTTTAGAGCGAGAACCGGTGAGCTGAATAACTCGATCGGCGAGAGCCTTAATCGTCATCTCATTTGGATTACCAAGGTTTACTGGTCCGTTGAATCCGTCCTTGTTCATCGTCGCGATGATTCCAGAAACGAGGTCATCAACGTAACAGAACGACCGCGTCTGTTGCCCCTCTCCGTACACCGTAATGTCCTCATTTCGAAGCGCCTGAACGATGAAGTTAGACACTACTCGCCCGTCGTTAAATAACATACGAGGCCCGTACGTGTTAAAGATGCGGACGATTCGAGTGTCGACATGCCCCTGGTCTTTGTAGTTTATGGTAAGGGTCTCAGCGACACGCTTCCCTTCATCGTAACAACTCCGTGGGCCTATAGGATTCACATTTCCCCAGTAGCTCTCCCTCTGCGGATGCTGCAGCGGATCTCCGTATACCTCCGACGTTGACGCCAAGAGGAACCTCGCATGGGTGCGCTTCGCCACACCCAGCATATTGATCGTCCCTGTCACGTTTGTCTTGATGGTTTTGATCGGATTGTACTGGTAGTGAACTGGCGACGCGGGACACGCCATGTGATAGAGCGTGTCGCACTCAAGCAAAATAGACTGGGTGACGTCATGTCTGAGAAACTCGAAATTAGGATTAGACATGAGGTGCTGAATGTTGCGCTTCGTCCCGGTAAAAAGGTTATCGAGAGCGACAACCTCATGACCTTGCCCCAAGAGCACATCACAGAGATGAGAACCAATAAATCCCGCACCCCCTGAAACTACTATTCGTGCCATATCCTATCGCTCCTTAAACCTAATCAACGCTTATAAGGTAACAGCGGGTCTACCCACGCTATAATACGTAAACCCGCGAGCGCGCATATCATCAACCTCGTAAATATTACGACCGTCGAAGATAACCGGTGCGGACAACTCAGACTTAATCTTCGCGAAATTCGGCTGACGGAACGCATTCCATTCCGTACAGATAATCAGCGCGTCAGCCCCTTTGAGAGCTGAGTAATTATTGTCTAGATACTTAATCCCATCGGGCTCACCGAACTTCTCTTTGAAGGTCTCGTTAGCCTCTGGGTCGAACACCTGAAGGCGCGCGCCAAGCCGTATCAACTCCTCACAGATAGAGAGAGCCGGAGCCTCGCGCACATCATCGGTCTTAGGCTTGAACGCAAGCCCCCACATCGCGAACGTCATCCCCGAAACATCCGTCTCTCCGTAGTGAGAAACGATCTTCTTGACCATCAACTTCTTCTGAGTCTTGTTGACCTCCTCTACCGCGCGAGCGATTCGAAGGTCGACGTTATGATCCTTCCCGGTGCGAATAAGCGCCTGTACGTCTTTCGGAAAGCACGAACCTCCGTATCCGATTCCAGGGAAGATGAAGCTCATACCAATACGGGAGTCAGTTCCGATACCAACTCGAACTTTACTAATATCTGCACCTGACTCTTCACAAAGATTCGCGACCTCGTTCATGAATGACACACGGAGAGCGAGCATGGCGTTCGCGGCATACTTTGTCATCTCCGCGGAGCGGACGTCCATCACGAGGATCGGATTGTTTGTACGAACGAATGGAGCATAAAGCTCCTTCATGACGGACGCGGCGTGATCACTCGCGACGCCAACCACCACGCGGTCTGGTCGAAGGAAGTCATCAATCGCAGCGCCCTCTTTGAGAAATTCAGGGTTACTCACCACTTCAACCGGAAACTTCGATACCTTATCGATCTCTGCTTTCACCAGATCGGCCGTACCTACAGGGACCGTTGATTTATCAACAACGATCTTCGGAGCATTCATGTTCTGTCCGATCGCTTTCGCCACCGCGAGTACATGCGTAAGGTCAGCTGACCCGTCTTCATCTTGAGGAGTGCCCACCGCGATGAAGATAACATCCGAAGTCTGGACAGCATCTTTGATAGAAGAAGTGAACGTGAGTCGGCCCGCCTTCGCGTTGCTCCTTACAAGATCATCGAGCCCTGGCTCGAAGATAGGAACCTCTCCACGGTTAAGCGCATCGACCTTCTTTTGATTGATATCAACACAGATAACTTCGTTTCCTGTTTCAGCGAAACAAGCTCCTGCCACTAAT
>CAIXKI010000123.1 GCA_903920005.1 uncultured delta proteobacterium | reverse complement strand
ACGGTGGTCGAACGACCCTTCCAAGGAGGTCGCAGAGAGAAACGAGCACAGCACCGAAGAGACATGCGAGCGGAACAACTCGTCGATGAGGGAGTCCAACGAGAAGTCGCACCATCGCTGGGATGACGATACCCACAAAACCGATCACTCCGCACTTTGATACAATCCAACCAATGAGTAGAGATGAAAGTATGAAAGTACTGTCGTAAAGCTGTCGAACATCTGTGCCCTTGACGGCCGCAAGATCATCGCCGAACAACATCAAGTCAAACTCACGATGGTGGCGCATGACCCATACAACAAAGAGAACGAGCCCACCAACGCCGACGGCGAGATCCCAAAAACCTACAATCGGTATACCTCCCATCATCCATCGAGTGACTCTAAAGAGCTGAGAGTAGTCGCTTAGGTACTGCACCATGGTCAGGAGACTCGAGCAGAAAAAGCTGAAAACGATCCCCACCAGGAGAAGCGCTCCCTCCCCCGCAACCGAGAGCCTGCGACTGATCGCTCGAATGACAAAGATACTACAAGCGGCTCCTAACATCGCTCCACTCTCAACCGCGCCCCCGAGTCGAGGAAACACTAGGGCAAGCGAGGCCCCTAAAGCCGCTCCCGACGAAACTCCGAGCGTAAAAGGGCTCGCCAGTGGATTTCGGAAGAGGCTCTGATACACAACTCCAATAACAGCCAGGGCGCCACCTACGACGGCCGAGAAAACAAAACGAGGTAGTCGTATGTCAAACACGATCATCTGGGCTTGAGGATCAGAGAGCAGCTGATTCACAGATAGAGATGAAGCACCGAACCCAACACTCGCCAGGGCTACGAGGACTAGGGTAGCTACGGAAACAATCCAAAGAAGCGCGTGTCGTGAAGACCTCGGGTCGTGCGGAATGTTCATCTGCTAGCCTGGAATTATTACCATCTCGCCGGTTTTGGGATGCTGAACGCTAAAAAACGGACACCCATAGCCATCTGACAACTTCGAAATAAGCATCGAATCAGAGGCAGGCCCGTCCCATAAAATCTGACCGCCCCGCATTATGACCACACGCTCGGCGCACCGTAGCGCTAGTTCGATATCGTGCGTCACAAGAATGTAAGAGATCTCTTGCTCCTCGTGGTAGCGCCGAACTACCCGTTCGACCTCCATTCGCCCAGTGGGATCGAGATGCGCAGTAGGCTCATCCATAAGGAGGAGCTTTGATCGCTGAGCCACCGCTCCAGCGAGGACGACTCGCTGCAACTCCCCGCCGCTAAGATCAGGAAGGTAACGGTCCTCTAAACCTCGAAGAGACGCGTCGGCGACATCCTCGACAGAGATATCGTGCAATTCTAGAAACTCACCCACTGTGAAAGACGGAACGAACTCAAGGCGCTGTTGCACCAGACTCACTAAACGAGAGATCTCTTTCGGAGCTATCGATGCGATCTGCCGCCCGTTAAGGGTAGCGCTTCCGATATAAGAGCGGGACAATCCCGCCAGCACCTTAATGAGAGAACTTTTTCCCGCTCCATTGGGACCAACAAGCGCGACCTTCTCCCCCGCTCTCACCGTGAGCGAAACACCCTTAAGCAGCGCATCTCCATTTTTGGAAAGTGAGAGATCCGATACGGCTACAAGCGATGTCATTTTTCACCTCCCGCCCGATAGACGGCCTGCGCCAGATCCTCCGCGAGCTCTACGTATCGAGGTCCCGGAATCGTCGCGTAATCAGATGAGAGGACTACAACTCTGCCCCTCTTCACCGCGGTAAGTTGAGGATAGCGGTTCCAAAGAGCTTTTCGATCCGCTGCTCCGATCGGATCATCTTGTCCGACAACCTCAACGATGACATCAGGATTAAGGGCCAGAATTCCTTCGGGCGAAATCGTAGGAAGCGAGATGGTGCTATCGGCGTTTACGTTCTTCATCCCCAACAGCGAGAGAACGCTTGAATAAAAGCCGTCGTTTCCGGATACATAAATACTTGATACCGACGAACCCTCGTGTGTACGCCCCACAACAACGAGGGTCTTTAACGGGTCAGGTTTGTAAAAACGCGCGTGAAGAGATTCCTCCCTACGCGCTAATTCCGCCAAGCGCGCATCGGCTTTGTCTTCGTTTCCACACCTATGAGAGATAGTGCGAAAACTCTCTTTAATCCCCGAAACGGTAGCGTGATCGACCTGAAGGACCGGGACGCGCAGGCGCTCAAGGGTCTGTCGTATCGACGCGTGCTCCGGGAGAGCAACAACGAGGTCAGGCCGCAACGAGACGATCTTCTCAACATTTATATCGTAGAATCCCCCAATCTGCTGACGGTGCTTCGCCTCTAGCGGAAAGCGACAATAGTGAGTTACGCCCACCACTCTATCTCCGAGCCCCACATCGAAGAGAACCTCGGTGACACTTGGAGCGAGCGATACGATTCGAGAGCACGGTCCATCAGCGGCCCAGGCCAGGCTTGGCAGAAAAATAATAAAAGCGACTAAGACCCTAATCATTCGGTCAAACTAAAACGAACTGAAAACTTCTTATCCGCGGCCACTGGGATCCCTGCCTGCAGAGCGGGTCGAAACGTCGCCCTGCGCATACTAACGAGCGCCGATTCATCGAGAAGTTCCGAACCAGAGCTCGTCACCACGTTTGCGTCCGAAAGCCGCCCATCCGCCTCGACTCGCACCCGAAGAACTACCACTCCTTCAACGCCCCGACGACGGGCCTGTGTGGGATACTCAGGTTTCGGGACGTCTATGGCAACTATCGGCGAAAAAAGGGTTCCAAGGAGCCCCCCTCCCCCCGGCTCCTGTGGCCTTTTACGAGGTTCTTCTAAAACGTCATTTAGGGCATCCTGGGGCATCTTTGAGGCATCCTGAGGGGCGGACGGAGCAGATTGAGCAAGTGACTGCTTTTCATCGACCAGACGTGCCCTCTTAGGCCCCTGAGAGGCTTTTAGGGGGAGCTTCGGCGCCTCTTTAAAGAGAGTGCGTTCTGCCTCATCTCGAAGCTCCTCAGGGCCGTGGATGGCCACCTCGACAGCCCCTTCCCCGACCCCCTTTCCATCACCAAGAGACCCGAAGCAGGCCACTGCTACCCCAACGTGAATGGCCAACGACGAGACGATCCCAATCGATGTATCAGAGAGGCCGAGCATACTTTTAGAGAGCTACCTTCAAGCCGCCGTAGGCTGCGCAGCCAAGCGTCCCATACCCCAGCACCTCTTCGTATTCTTGGTCGAAGAGGTTCTCTACCCGCGAAAACATCTCAACGGTGTCAGTGAGCTTGTACGAAGCCGCAAGGTCAACAAGAGCATATCCACCAAGTGTTACACGAGCAGGCGGAAACGCCGAGTAATCAAAATCATCTCTTGCTCCATACCCTCGCCACTGAACCTGAGAAGTGAACTTACTCGTCGGCGTGTACACCAAAGTAACGCTTCCTTTGTTCAGGGGGCGACGAAGCAACTGCTCTTCCGTCGCTCGATCCTGCGTCTCTGTATACGTGTACGCGGCTTTGATGGACACCATCTCGGATGCGGTAAACGTCGCCGTGGCCTCAAAACCTTGCGTATAGGCGCTGTCGATATTCTCAAGCACATAGGTGGAGGGATTGAACGTGATAAGGTCTCGATAATTATTATGAAAGAATGTAAGTCCCGTACTCACCCTCTTCTTTAGAATCTCTTGGTCAACTCCAACGTCCCATCCATTGTTACGCTCGGCATCGAGATCGGGATTACCGAAACTCGAATACAGCTGCACCAGGGAAGGCGCCTTGAATCCGGTACCAACAGAGCTTCGCAGCTTCGTTGTCGAAGTTACGTGCCATGCCGGCGCGATACGGAACGTCGTAGCGCTTCCAAATATAGACTGATGGTCGTAGCGGACACCCGCGTCGACATACGCGGCCTCATCGTACGAGGTGCGGGTCTCAAGAAACACGCTATTTGTCCTTGCGGACTTATCGCTTAGGTTATCCTCATACGGCCCAAACGCCCCGTCAGACTTGTAACTCGAACTTGCTCGCTCTGACTGCGTCTCTCCTCCAAGTACGCTGGAAAAATATTTGACGGGGGTCCACGTGGCTTTGGTGCCAACATCAAGGAGGTCACCGTCATACGCGGATCGTAAATAATCCGGGCTGAGCGCGTCTGGGTTATTGTTGTCCTGCAAAGAGTGGTTGCTGTACGCAATCCACGCGTTTGGAGTAATCGTGTCGTTCAAGAGGTGCGTCGAAACTTCGCCTTTTGAGAAGAACTCATCGTTGTGATAGCGACGATTGAGATCGTCACCTCCAGCTCCTCCAGAATTATCGAGGGCCGCGTTGGAACGGGTATAGCGAGTAGTCACAGCGCCATCGACCATATCTGAGGGGAAGAATCGTAATTTTCCGGAAACCGACGTGTTTTGATAATCATCGTGTTCGGCGTTACCATACCTCGCATCGGCCGCCGATATATTTCCGACGTCCTGCCGCGTGACACCACTCGTAAAATCGATCCCGTCTCCACCGTATGAGAGAGAGCCAACCTGATTAAAGGTGTTGTACGAGCCAGCTTCCGAGGAAGCGCTCATATGCACGCCGTCTTTCGCTTTCTTGGAGATAATGTTGATAACTCCCCCCATCGCGTCCGAGCCGTAGATCGTGCTTTGAGGTCCTCGAATAACCTCAATTCTATCAATATTCTCGAGTGTCAGGTTGGCGAGATTGAACGAACGATTGGGAGAAGCCGGATTGTTCAACTCGATTCCATCTAAAAGGACGAGTGTTTGATCACTGTCGGCTCCTCGGATAAAGGCTGCCGCGTTTCCGCCAGCGCTACCACTCTGAACTATATCGAGACCCGGGACTTTTCTGAGCGCCTGCACGACATTTGGATAACGGCCTTGCTGAAGCTCTTCTTGGGTAACCACTGATACCGAGCTTCCAATGTTCGACTGCCGGGTCTCCAAACGACTCGCGCTTACGACAATCTGATCAACTTCTGGAACCGAATCTGTTTCTTGAGCAAGAAGGAGGGAGGGACTCACCACGATGGACACAAAAAGCCCATACGCAATGCGAGTCGGAACAATCAAACGTTCACGCATACGTTTCCTGAAATATTTTGTTAGTAATACTAACCGTCACCCCAGTCCGCGAGGATGTCGATTCTCATCAGGAGCTACAAGCAGAGCTGGCAGCTTCAAACCGTTGCGAGAAGGTCTTCTGGCTCCTGGGCATTTAGAGGCCGCTCCTTCCCATCCTTCCGCAGAAGGACAGTGGAGTGCGTGGGTCTCAATTCCCAGATACAGCGGCGGGACCGCGACGGAATTTCACCGTTCTTCCCTGGCGCTCGCAATACGGTGGTCGTACCAGGAGGAATGGGGTGAGGTCAATGAGAAACCCCGTAACAAACGACGGCGCCCGACTTTGGCGTCCATCCAAACTGGGACGTTCAACGCAAAGAGGATTAGTGGCACACGAGGCATAAATAACTCGGACAAACTTGATATAAGGCCCCAATCACATTAAAACATACCTTCCCAGACGCAACGCTTACACTTCGGTGCAAAACGCTTATGAAAGGCTCTCATCCTCGCATCACCCTCCTCGGGAACAACTCAGGCCGAAACCTCGGCGATATGGCGATTATGTCGAGCATTTTGGAGAGCCTTTCAAAACGACTTCCGGACGCGGAGTTTTATGTTCCCTCAATCAAACCTGAGTGGACCAAGAAGCATTACGGTGACCGCTACAACGTAAAAGCTGTGAACGTGATGCCCTGGACATTGAGCCTGCGGCTCCTTGGGCTCCCCACACTCCTCTGTCTTGCCAAAAGCGATGTGGCCCTGATTTGCGACGGCATTATCTTCGGGAAGAAGCTCTTTAATCCCGCTTTCAATTACCTCATCACTCTCGTCTTCCTCGTTCCACTTGCTCGGCTCCTCGGATGCAAAATGGTGTGTTACAGCACCGGCATCGGTCCCTTTCCCAGCGCTATTAGCCGCATCCTCGCCAAGTGGACTATTAATGGGTGCGACCTTGTGATGATGCGCGAGCGAGATAGCGAGAAGCTCACCAAAGATATCGGTGTCACTCAGCCGGTGGAACTCACCGGAGACGCGGCGTTCATAAATCCAGTATCGGACGACAGCGTTGCCGTTACCATTATGCGCGAGATCGGCCTCGATCCTGAAAAGCCAACGATGGCCATTAACGCGACCGCCTACCTCGACACATGGCTTAATCAGCACGAGCGTCTGCAGGATCCTAAGGGGCTCTTAAAAACGATCGCTGAAGGCGTCAAGCGCGCCCAAGCAAACGTCAAAGACACCTTCCAGCCTATGATATTGTGCACTCATCCCATGGACGAGGCGACCTGTCGTGAGCTCGCGGAGATGTGCGGTGGAAAAGTTCTTACGAATTCAACCTACCTCAGTCACGATCTTCAGGCGGTTATTCGCCGCTGCGGAGTCCTGGTTGGGATGCGTTTCCATTCCATCGTTCTCGCCTCCTCTGTAGAAACTCCAGTCGTCGGTCTTATCTACGCTCCAAAAGTTCGCGGGTACCTTCGCCTTCTTGAGTGCGAAGATTACAGCCTTGAACTGGCTTCCCTTACTCCGCAACTTCTTGGGGATAAACTGATCACTGCCTGGAACGCCCGAAAAGAGCTTCAAGAGCGCCAACGCCCGATCATCGGCGACCTCAAAGAGGGTGCTGAACATGCGGCGGATCTTCTCTGCTCCCGGTACTTTGGAGATGTGCGTGAACGCTCGGTATCAACGCTGGCGAAAGCAGTCTAAGAACGTCCTGCTCGACCACGTTGTAGGCCTTCGATACCGATTGAAACCGTCATATCGCTAAGGACGTTAGTAATCGATCGCATACGAGCGACGATCCAATCAACCGTCAACAGAAGCGGTACGATCTCAAGTGGCAAGCCGACCGCCGTAAGCACTAGAGAAAGCGAAACGACCCCTGCCTCTGGAACGCCAGCGACGCCTATCGCGGCAACGAGACTCATCAGCGCCGCCATTATCTGCTGTCCGAACGAGAGTTCGAGGCCAAAGGCTTGCGCGACAAATAAAACGGCCATCGCCTCGTAAAGGACTATCCCATCATTATTCAGGTTCGTTCCGATACACGCCCCGAGTCGGGAGGAACTTTTAGATATCTCAAGAGAATCAAGGGCGTCGAGCGTAAGGGGCAACGTGGCAAGACTTGAATTGGTACCAAAGGCGCAGACAACCGGCTTTTTGGCGAACTCCACGAAACGCGACAGTGACATACCCGCGACAAACCGAATCCAAATCGGATACACACACACGATTTGAATAGCCATCCCTACCACGGCGAGAGCGATGTAGAGAGCGAGCCCCTTAAAAGGCTCAAAACCATATTCTCCGACGGTGCGAGCGGTAACACAGAACACCGCTATCGGCACCAACCGTACAAGAAGCATCAACACCGAGCTCCAGACGGAAAGGATCGTACGAATTAACCGTTCGGCATGCACAAGCTCGTAGTCGGCCTTTTCGTCTGTGAGGTGTTGGCGTAGAGCCGCCCCAAGCAGAAGAGCGAGGAGGACGACTGAGATGACGTTATTGTCAGCGAACGGGCCAACTATGCTCGTAGGAACAACTGACGAAAGAACTTTCGCAAAGTCGATCGAATCAACTTTTGGAACAACCGCCGTCGCGGCCGCTTGAGCACTTCTCTCGAAGTATCGTCCAGGCTCAACAAGATTAGAGAGCGTTAGTCCGATGGACAGCGCTATTGACGTATTGATGAGCACCACGAGGAAGAGCCGTCCCGCGCTTTTCCATGAGATTTGCGTGGCGATCATCGCATCGAGGATACTGAAGAACACCAGCGGAATAGCCATTACTTTGATGAGCTGGATGAAAAGCTTGCCTACGATACCAAGGGGGGCCATGGAATCGCGGAAAACCACGCCTGCTAGCACGCCTAGCGCCATAGCGACGACGATCCGAAGCGCAAGGGGCCTCTCGGTCCTTATAGTGGGTGACGACATAGCGAGAATCCAAAAACATCAGTTTAGAGCTACTCGTAACCCACTCAGTAATGTTTAGGTAGCCACCACAACACCCTCAAACCGACTCCAACGGCCCCAACATTCCCCTAATTTGAACAAAAACACCGGGTGAGCTACCATGCGGCCACCATGAGTGACTCAAAAAAATCAATTAATCCAAACGTCCGTAACATCGCGATCATTGCTCACGTAGACCACGGCAAAACAACCCTTGTAGACCACCTCTTCCGACAGAGCGGTCTCTTCCGCTCCAATCAAGAGGTCGCTGACCGCGTGATGGACAGCATGGATCTCGAGCGAGAGCGCGGGATCACGATCGCGGCGAAGAACTGCTCCGTTAAATGGGGCGACGTCAAGATCAACATCCTCGACACACCGGGACACGCCGACTTCGGTGGAGAGGTAGAGCGAGCGATGATGATGGTGGATGGATGTATCCTCCTCGTTGATTCGTCAGAGGGGCCCCTTCCCCAAACCCGGTTTGTTCTTCGCAAAGCTCTCGAAGCGGGAATCTCGATTATTGTGGTCGTAAATAAGATCGACCGACAGGACGCGCGTCCTCAAGAGGTATTAAACGAAGTATACGACCTCTTTATCGATCTGGACGCGACAGAAGACCAGCTCGACTTCCCGGTTCTCTACGCTATCGGTCGCGAAGGAATCGCGATGCACAAGATGGGCGATGACAGTAAAAACCTCGCTCCTCTCTTCGATACGATCGTAAAGCACATCCCAGGGCCCTCGTACGATCCAGAGCAGCCGTTCCAAATGCTTGTAACGAATCTTTCCTATTCCGACTATCTCGGTCGCCTCGCGATCGGCCGCGTATTCAACGGATCCGCTCGAAAGAACGAGCGGCTTGCTCGAATTGGAGAGAGCGGTGCCGTCGAGGCTCTTCGCGTTTCCAAGTTGCAAGTATATCAGGGAATCTCGTTCGCTGAAGTAGAACAGGCCGATCCAGGCGAGATCATTATCCTCTCCGGTATTGACAATGTCGCTATTGGAGACACCATCTGCACACTGGAGAATCCACTTGCTCTCCCTCGAATCACCATCGACGAACCAACTATATCGATGAAGTTCCTGGCAAACACCTCTCCATTCTCCGGAAAGGAAGGAAAGCTCGTTCAGCCTCAAAAGATTAAGGAGCGACTCCATAAGGAGGCGCTGTTCAACGTAGCGCTCAAGATTGAGGACTCAAAAGAGGACGAGAGCTGTATCGTCCGAGGGCGCGGAGAGTTTCAGATGGCAATACTCGTAGAGACGATGCGCCGTGAGGGCTTTGAAGTCACTGTAGGACGACCTCAGATCATCTACAAAGAGGTGGACGGCGAGAAACACGAGCCTATAGAGCATCTCGTTATCGATTGCGACGAGGGATTCATCGGAATCCTCTCTGAAACCCTCTCAACGCGACGCGGCAAGATGGTGAACATGGTCAACCACGGCTCGGGGCGGGTTCGGCTCGAGTTCGAGATTCCGTCTCGTGGATTAATCGGATACCGCAATCAGTTCCTCACCGACACTCGCGGCACGGGTATCATGAACTCATACCTCAAAGGCTACGAGCTGTTTAAGGGTGACTTCATGTCTCGTCAGTCAGGCTCACTGATCGCTGATCGTCAGGGAGAGGCGATTCCATACGCCATCTTCGGCCTTCAGCCACGTGGAAAGATGTTCGTGCAACCAGGAGACCCCGTCTACGAAGGCATGGTTGTTGGTGAGCACAATCGAGACAACGACCTTAACGTAAACATCTGTCGAGAGAAGAAGCTTACAAACATTCGTGCGGCGGCGAAGGATGAGAACGTGATTCTCTCTCCAGTAGTGCCCATGACGCTTGAGAAAGCGATCGATTTCATTCGAGATGATGAGCTTGTCGAGGTCACTCCACAATCGATCCGTATCCGAAAGATGATGCTTCCGGCGAACAAGAGGTCGTAGTCGGAGAAAGACCGAATCTATCGGCAGAGAAACGGCTCCCTCTTACGGGAGCCGTTTCTCTTTGTGGGCCGCGCTATACCTTCATTGAGAGGAGGCTTTAGCCGTCACAGCCCTTCTCTATTGGCAGGTCGTGTACTCCTCCGGCAGCGCCTTGAGTTGTGCCTCAAACGCCTTCTTCTCTCGCTTAGCGCGTGCCTGCAGATGCTCAAGGCCCTTCGGAACCTTACCATCGAATATCTTGGCGAACGCGCGAGTGAACGCTCTCTTCGGGACCTTGGCCGTACGACAGCTCAGTGGAGTGATTTCACAATCGAATACCTGGCCTCTACTGTCGGGGATGAATCGCAACATGGCAGCGAGCACCTCGCCGCCTCGTTTGAAGAACGGCACGCTGAACGTTGCTCCACCCTTCCACTTGCCAGCCCTCGCGGCTTTAAGAGCCTCCTTGGTCAAGTTCAGCACAACGCCCCTGGTATACTCGAACGGACCTCGGAGCAGCTGCGTGTCAATTACTTCACAAGCACCCGGTATTCCACGGTCTGTACATACAGGAGGATCCGACGCGATGTTTATGTTCTGCCCAAGGAACTGCCAACCTCCCCCACTCGCGAAGTACGACTCAGGCACCGCAAACCCGGTTGTACCTGGCGCGAAATCCACCGGCGGCGCAGGAGGAGGCGCGAGAGGATCCCCATACAAGGAGTTTAGCGAAAGGTTTATCGCTGGATCGGCCGACGGATTTGTGAGCGGCACTGAGAGCACGCGATCTGTGGTGTTAACACAGGTAAAGTAGATGTTAGATACCCCGCCTACGAGCACTCGACACGGATCACTTATCGCGCTCATAAGTCTCGTAGCCGAGATACTTACAGGGCTCCGAGCGATGAAATTAGCTCCACTATCGTAGAGGGTCGAGAAGGATATCGCCTCGACTCCCGAGCTGATTGAGTAATATTGGCCGAAGTTCAAGGACGCCGTGATCTGGCCATCTCTATCCGTGTATTGCGTTGTCGCGTTGATTTGGATCGGCGCGCCAGCGATCGGAGTTTCTCGGACGGTAAGCTTGAAGACAACCGAGCTTACTGGTGGGGTCTCGGTCGGGGTTGGCGTAACGGTCGGAGTATTAGTTGTAGTATAGGTGGCCGTCACAGTAGGCGTAATCGTCGGCGTACTTGTAGACGTATCTGTCGGCGTAATTGTTGGCGTCTGTGTCGGCGTTT
>CAIXKI010000122.1 GCA_903920005.1 uncultured delta proteobacterium | reverse complement strand
TGGTCCGCGGGGCGCCGAGGCGAGAAGGTCACCTACGAGAGTTACGAGCCGCTTAAAGAGGCTATCGAAAAGAAGCTTATGGCGAGCGTTCGAGATGTTTCTCGAATCATCACTAAGGCCCGTACTCGCGATGATGACCAGCACAAAAAGTACAACAAGATGGTTGAGCAGCTCATTCGAAATGGCTATCCAGCAAGTTGCGTGGACGTCATTTTGAAGTATGCGGCCAATAATCTTTGGAAGGACTAGTCCGTAACCAAATAGGGTGAGGTGTAATGTCCACTGTCTTTCGCCCCTACACACCGACGTCGCAGCGCTCCGATAGGAGCGCGCGCGACAGGACGAGACATCGTCAGAAGATTAAAGATTCAATCCGCGATAATATCGGGGATATCCTCGCCGAGGAGTCAATCATCGGCAGGGACCGCGGTAAGATTATCAAGGTGCCGATCCGCTCCGTCAAAGAGTACCGATTCGTCTATGGAGAGAACTCCCCGGGAGTTTCTCAAGGTGACGGTCAGCAAAAGCCTGGAGACGTTGTTCAGCAGGGCGGCGAAGAGGGGCAGGGCCAGGGTGGTAAAGGCGGTAATCAGCCTGGCGTTGATGCGTTCGAGACCGATATCACCCTTGAGGAGCTCATCGCTATAATGTTCGATGACCTTGAGTTGCCTGAGCTTGAGAAGAAGGCGATTAAAGAGGTTGTATCTGAGCAAGCGAGAAAGCGAAAAGGGCACCGTCGAGCCGGTATCCGGCCGCGACTTGATAAGCGGGCGACCGCACGTAATAGGGCCCGTCGGTGGATGTCCGTTCGACGTTCGCGCGAAAAGGGACCTGATGGAGAGGATCCTAGGTTTCCCTTCCACGAAGATGACATGCGCTATTTCCACATCGCTCCGACGACAAAGGAGGCTTCGAACGCCGTCATCTTCTGTATCATGGATACGTCTGGCTCGATGGGTACCGTGAAGAAGTATCTCGCGAGGAGCTTTTACTTTTTACTGTATCAGTTCGTTCGCCAGAAATACGCGAATGTCGAGGTAGTTTTCATCGCTCATCACACCGAGGCCAAAGAGGTAACCGAGGAGGATTTCTTTCATAAAGTGGAGTCCGGCGGAACATATATATCGTCAGGATATCGGAAAGCGCTCGATATTATCGAGGATAGATATCATCCCTCTCTCTGGAACGTTTACGCGTTTCATTGCTCTGATGGGGACAATTTCTATTCGGACAACGAGCGTGCGCTTCAAGCGGCGGAGGAGCTCTGTAGCGTGTGCAACCTCTTCGGATATGGAGAGATTAAACCATCGGGGAGCGCCTATTACAGCGGAAGCATGTTGGAGGTATTCGGGCAGATTAAGGCTCCGAACTTTCACATGATTACGATCGAGAAAAAAGAAGACCTGTGGGAAGGGTTTAGGAGTTTCCTTCTCAAGGATAAAGCGAGCAGTGTTTCGGCGCATGGGAAGGTCTTTGGTGGAAGCGAAGGGGCGGCATCAGCCGCGCCATAGGAGGATATGTCATTCAACGTTGACGAACTTTCAAAATGGGACGATCGAATTCGCGAGTTAGTTGAGCGATACGGTTTAAATTGTTATCCGCAGGAATTTGAGATCTGCGATCATAATGAGATGTTGGGCTACATGGCCTATACCGGCATGCCCTCCCACTACCCGCATTGGTCATACGGAAAGTCTTTTGAGCGTCAAAAGACGATGTACGAGTATGGTGTCTCGGGATTGCCCTACGAGATGGTTATTAACTCGAATCCCTGTCTCGCGTACCTCATGAAGGACAACACCCTGCTCTTGCAGGTTCTTACCATCGCGCATGTCTACGGCCATAACGACTTTTTCGCGAACAACTTCACCTTTACATCGGGCACGGCCGCGCGTCACGTTCTGCCGAGGTTTAAGAGTCACGCGAATCGTATTAGCAGCTACATGGAGGATCCTTCTATCGGCGTTGAACTCGTTGAGGGCGCTATCGATGACGCGCACGCCATCTGCTATCAACGCTCGCGCAATCTCGCGATTCAAAGACTCTCGCAAGATGAACAAGTGGGACGAGCGTGGGAGCGAGCGCAACCGGCTGTCGATCCGTGGAGAGAGATCCATCCGAAGCAGGAATACGAAGCTCCGAATCTCTCAAAGATTCCGGCTGAGCCAGATGAGAATATATTACAGTTCATCGCTAAGTATAACCCGTACCTTCCGGAGTGGAAGCGGGACGTCATTGGGATCGTAGATCATCAGACTCAGTACTTCCTGCCACAGATGGATACGAAGATCATGAACGAGGGGTGGGCGAGTTATTGGCACCACAAGATTTTAAACGAATTGCAGCTCCCGCAGGGAATGCATCTTGAGTTCCTTGTGCGTCACAATCAGGTATTACGACCCCATCCGGGCGGCCTTAACCCATATCACCTCGGTTTCGTTCTTTGGCACGACATTGAGCGGCGGTGGAATATGGGCGACACGGGGCACGAGTGGTCTGAGGATAAGCCGAAGACGTCTCAGGGGATCGCGGACGAGAATGATACTCCCGGTCGCAAGAAGATCTTCGAGGTTCGAGAGGCGGATCGTGACCAATCGTTCCTTAGACGATTCCTCACGCGAGAAGTGATGGAAGATCTAAATCTCTTTCAGCATGAGCGTCGCGGCAAAGATCGTGTTGTCACGAAGGTTTCTACAGAGGAGAGTTGGAAGGAAGTTCGCGAAAACCTGATCAAAAATGTGGGGACTGGTTCGATCCCAGTCATCAAGGTTGATGATGCGGACTTCGGAAAGAACCGTACCCTTTACTTAAAGCACTACCACGATGGTCGCGATCTGCAGCTTGAGTACGCGGAACACACCCTTAAGCATGTGGCAAAATTGTGGGAGCGGGAAGTTGTCCTCGAGACGAGTATCAACGGGAAGGACTCCCTGCTCAAGATAGTGGGAGAGGCCCTAAAGATTGAGCGGTTGTAGCGCGTAGCCCGAGGGCTACTGTTTCTTAATCCACATCTCTTTGTCGCGCATGAGAGTTATAACCGTTGTACCGGGTTGCACGCTCACCGTTATCTCAAGTCGATCCCCATCAGTTTTGAGGCCTACCATTCCTAAGCCGGCGTAATCAGACGGCGGATACTGTGGTAGAGCTAATCCTAGGGAGCCTACCCCGCAGCTCGATACCGCGATCTTGTATGTGGTTGAGTCTACCTTGCTTACCTGAGCTTGAGCCCCCGGCTGATTGAAGAGAACCTTGAATGCCTGGTGATGGCCGGGCTCGAGGTACTCAAAATTCGCCTTCTCAACCGTGAATGAGGTCATGGGTGTTGGAGGTACTACATTAGGCTTGAGAGCCTGTGCAAGCGGTGGCTTGGAGCCCTCCACCTTTGGGGCGGAGGGGGCGTTAGCCGCGGTTCCTGCCGCTACCGCACCCAGCGCTGGAGCTCCTTGTTTGGTCGGTATAGGAGAGTCCTCGTCAGTTGCCGCGACCTCCTCCTCAGGAGTCTCTGCTTCCGTATCGTCTGTTGGTTCATCTTCCGGGAGCTCCTCGTCGGGAAGGGGACTACCGCTTGCGATCGCTTGAGATGCAGCCGCAACCTCTTTTTCGAGAGCTGCTTCAATCTCCTTCTCGTCAGCTTGATCACTGAGCAGAGTTCCACCTGTTTCGTCTTCGACCTCCGGGAGCTTCGGCTTGGTTATAGCTTTGTTCGCTTCCGTTGGTGCGGGGGCCGTTGGAACGGAGGTTGGTTTGGTCGTCGGTAAAGATGTTGGAGTTGATGGGGGGGGTACCCTGGTGGGCGTTGCCTGGGCGGTCGGTAGGGGAGTTTGCGTTGGGGATATCGTAGGACCCTTGGTTGCCGCTGGGGGCGTAGGCGCTGCCGCTGGAGCCGCTGCGGGAGCGGCTTTTCCGGATTCCGCGATTCGAAGGATAGCCTGTCGGGCGCCTGCCTTCCACTCGTATGCCGGTGTGTCAGTTGTGAGAAGGTCTATAACGACACGGAGCTTGTCTGGATGAGCTCCGAGGCGGAATTGTTTGATGACTCCGTTTTTTGGAGCGCTGAGGTCCTCGCTCTTTTTAAGTTTTAGTCCTACAAAATCGACTACGATTCGCGGAGGTCCTGACAGCGCGAATGATTCAACTTTTGCGTTTTCTGGTGCCATGATCTTCACAAGCACAAAGGACTGACCCTCCACAACCTCTCGGTCCACGATGATGCTCACCTTTTCCTTTGATGAGATAGTAGATGCGTTTGATTGGGCGTGTGCTGGAATGGAGTAGTGCGGCACTGTACCGAACACGAGGACCGCGCAGAATACTGCGCCGAGGAGTGAGTGTCGGGTAACAGTGGAGATAGTCGATAGCTTCATATGGTCTCAAGAAAAATCAAACCCTCAGGCGATACCCTGAATCATCCACCGCAAAGCTGGATATCGCAAGTTACGATTGCGCCCAGCAGAGGGCTCAAAGGGGGGGCAGAGAGGGATATTTTAGAGCGCTAGGCTCCTAACTGTTGCCTTGATTCCGCAAGTTTTGCTGCCGCCAACCGTTGCGCGGATTCTTGCTGCTGGAGTAGGAAATTGCGTTTGTCGATGGAACTCTGAAGTTTGCGTTCGCAGACCACTATGCTCGCCCCGTCATCGCTCGTCAGCGACCAATTAGAGACCGTTTCGCCCCGAGTAAGGGAGAGTAATACCTTGCGAGGAGCTCCCGGCTCATCCTCAAATCCTTCAGAGGATACCGCAAGCTCCTCGTACAGGGAGCAAGCGAATTCTTTGCGCGCCCCCCGAGGGGTTTCGCTAAACATCACGAAGGAGTCAGGAAAGAGCGTTATCCATACCGCGATGGGTTGGGTATCTTCAAAACGATCGAGCCAAGTCTCGGAGTCCTTCCTGACATTTTCGTCGATGATTCTTTCTAATTTCCCCTTAAACACCAAGGAAGGATTCAGATCTTGGCCTTGAGCTTGTTTTGCGAACCAGCACGCAGTGCTGCGAGCGGCCGTGTGCTCGACAACGACGCGCGCTTTGACGGTACGCCATGCTCGTGCGGAGGAGAGTTGAAACGCAAACGGTAAGACAAAGCAGGTGCCCCAGAACGCCCAGGGCATCTTGAGGCCAACGGCTATCGCCGCGGCGCACGAAAAGAGGACTAGGCAGGTTGAGATTCCGGTCGATTGGGCTTCGGCGATAAGTTTTACCTTGTCCTTGGGAGGTATCTTTTGCCATATGTCGGCGAGGAGAGGGGAAGACTGAGAAGATGTATCTTTCGGTGCCACGGAAAATATTGCCCTTTTCTGCCTACTTAGCCGGGTAACTCATTGAGGCCGCGAAACCCTCCAGCGCGGTCACTTGTGGGTAGCACAACTCGTACCGAAGCTTCATTGTCAGCAGCCGAAAGAAAGGCAACTTTTTTGAATCGGTTTCGAACATCTCGTTATGTTCGCAGTCGCGTATTCAAGTTGCATCGCGGGTCTCGATGCCTTTCCGGTTCAGATAGAGCTCTCGCACCGCACGGGCGAGCATGACTTTACGATCTTAGGTCTCGGGGGAGCCGCGGTAAAGGAGTCTCGTGAGCGAATTATTTCGGCTCTTGAATGCTCCGGAATAGACGCGCGTGGGGAGATTCTCGTCAACCTCGCCCCGGCAGAAATAAAAAAAGAGAGTGCCGCCTTCGATCTTCCGATAGCTCTTGCTCTTGCTTGCGCGCGAGGTGCGCTACCACAGGCAAGTTTGCGAGACATCGCGTTTTGCGGGGAGCTTTCGTTAGCTGGAGAGATACGAAGCACGGTTGGAATTACCGCGCACGCTCTAGCAGCCGCGCAGCGGGGGCTCTCTACCATAGTGGTTCCTCACAGTGTGGCCTCTGAGGCGGCGGTGGTCCGTAACCTAAAAGTTATCGGGGCCAAGACATTGGGGGAGGTTATCCAAATTCTTACAGGAAGGGGGCCGGCGGAGTATGCCGCGCCGCCGACTCTGGTAGAGGAATCGCCTCGGCGCGGCTTTCTCGACGTAATTGGACAAGATGCCGCGAAGCGAGCGCTCACGATTGCGGCCGCGGGGGGACACAATATCTTACTCATTGGCCCACCGGGATGCGGTAAGAGCATGCTCGCTGAGCGAATGGCGTCGATCCTTCCACCGCTCGATGGGGAGGAGCTGTTAGAGGTCTTACGTATTCACAGTATCTCTGGTCAACCTACCGTTAAAGTTCTCTCGGGTGCTCGGCCGTTTCGGACTCCCCACTACGTTATCAGTGACGCGGGACTCGTCGGGGGAGGTCTTGGACCAAGGCCCGGCGAGATCAGCCTCGCCCATCGAGGGGTTCTCTTTTTAGATGAGTTCCCTGAATTTCGTCGGAGTACGGTCGAGGCTTTGCGATCTCCGTTAGAAACCGGGTGGGTACAACTCTCTCGTGCGCGCGCGTCTGCGATATTCCCGTCTCGATTCCAGCTCGTCGCCGCGATGAATCCGTGCCCATGTGGACGTTTTGGTTCTAAGGGGGGAGGATGTCGGTGTTCTCATCATGCGATTCGAGACTATCTGGCGAAGATCTCGCAACCGATCCTCGATCGAATAGATCTTCATGTCGAGCTGGAAGCTGTCGATGTTCACGATCTCGTTTCGGCTAAACCTCAGGTAACGCGCGGTGTTGATGGAAGAGCTCAGCAAGTGGCTCATGTACGTGAGCGCCAGATCAAAACCTTCGGTACACTGGTGAGTGAGGTTTCAGACTCAGTTATTCGGGAGTCTATAGAGGTAACAGATGGAGCAAAGTTGTTGCTCGGAGAGGCGGTTAAACGGATAGGAATGAGCGCGCGGGGCTACGTGCGTGTTTTGCGGGTCGCTCGAACGATAGCGGACCTTGAAGAGCGACCTCGGATAGACGAAGAGATAGTAGCGGAGGCTATTTCGTATCGCACATTAGATCGCCTGACTAATCTGATTCATTCCGGTCGGACGATGAGTATTGGGGGGATGGGTGTAGGTTCCTCTTAAAACGGGGCGCATGCTTGTAAGAATCTGCAACGGTCTTCTCTAGTAGGGGTAGACCCCTTGTGCGAAGATGAGACTCCATGACCACTAAATGGACTATTCTATACTATTCTCCGTTTGAGCATCTTCACGCGGAGCACATAAGAGCCTCGAATCCGGAGGCGCAGCTCATCCTTCTAGATTCACGAAACTCGCTTCCACCAGCCTTGGCGTGGCGATCATGCGATAGGATGCTGAGAGACGCTCTCAAGAGTACGTATAACTCTATTCTCCATGACAATGTGTTTTTGATTGAATGGGATGTTTTGGTCTCTGCCAGGCTGCCTGACATATCGGTGAGGGGCGCGCAGGTGAGTGTCGTCCCCACACCCGAGGAGCACCCTGATTGGATGTGGTGGCCTGAATTTGACTTATTGCCTCCAATGCTTCAAATCGAGAAGAGGGGGGCCGTTCCCTTCGGCATACTCGCAATGGATAAACAATCGCTCTGGAAGCTACTCGACCCGAGTTTGGACGGAATATTCGAGCAAGACATCATAGCGGAGATACGATTCCCGGCGGTGTGCGCCTTGTGTGGAATTAATTTGTCGGAATTCGATCCGTCATTTTTTCCGACAGAGCGGATATTACGTTCGATGACGGAACAAGAGGTAGCGGAGTATAACGCCCGGTTCGGTAAAACGTTTTTAACCCAGCCGGGGGTGTATCATCCGGTGAAATATCCAGTCTCGGAGTAGGCTCCCGTTCAGGGCTGTTTGTTTCGTGCGGCATCCTAAAACTTCTTTAATCAAGATGATGGTCGCCGTACATGCCGGCGAAAAAGAACGGCCCTCATGCGGCTTGTGGGCACGCACTAGGCGCATGGACTTCATAAAAGCCGCCCTCGGGGGCTTTTTATTCCCAAAAAGCGATCGATCAACCTCTTATGAGGTTCTCCCTCGTGAAGAGATGGGGAGAGTCCTTGTAGAGAGAAGCTGAACGAGTAGCGGTAGTGAAACCATTCGTGCAGCTTCCGATGTCAATTTCAGAAGAGAGTTTTCCGACACTCACTGAAGACGAGTTTCGGGGCTAATTCGTTGTCGCCGAGGTTCTCGTCTTCCTCAATCACGCAGAACCAATCATTGAGAGCCTCCTTGATCCGCTCGTCCCCAAGGGGCGCGGCTTGGGCGGTTATCTTCACGGCGAGCGCGAGAGTGTCTCCCAAGATGGCGGGGAACTGGTAATGTTCTATCAACATTTCTACCAGCTCGAGCACATCTTCCCGTCCCCTCGCGATGACGGGGGGCAGGCGGAGGTCTGACGGGCCAAAGCTTTCTGCGAGCTTCTCCATCTTCACGTCCCGCTCTGTGACGAGGTTAATGAGGTCTTCGAAATCGAATCCCTCCCCGTCCTGGATCCGGCGTCGGATCTCCTCTTCGAACCATCTCCCGGGCATACTTATGTCGACCACGGAGTTTTTCCTTCCTGGCTGAGTCGGGGAGCAGTGCAATCAAAACGCGATTGTCAAAACGCTGCACCCTTCCTCAAGGCTCGCCACGAGCAGAAAGAGGACTCGCCTCAGTTCCCTAGGCTGCTTTGAGGAAGGGCACAGGAGTTAACCTTGTATGTGCAACTGTTCAACTTCTCTCTACAAGAGCATGAATTCTTCTACCCAAGACCGAGATTGACGATTGAGTATAGCTGGCCTTGATTCATTAGTATAATTCGCAGGTGGGTACCTATTTTGTCGGTTTAAATGTCATCTCTCTCATCTCGAGCGCGTCTGCTCTTAGCTCGCGCAAGATGATCGAATTGGGGGTTATCTGAACGACCTTAGCCGCTTCAGGTCCGATCTCGCTCCCCACGTGTATAGGAAACCCTATCCCGTTTCCATTCTCTAAACTGGCCCTGCGCTCTCCGTTGGTGGTTATAAAGATAGCGGTGAGTCGAAGCTCCTCCACGGAGAAATCCCTTAGGTCTCGGGAATCTTTAGGTGGGGTGCGAGGGGAGATATCGACGGCCTCGAAAGGGTCTCGGGCACCTCCTTGACGGGGGAGGGTATCGCCCATTGCTTCGATGTCCGGGGAGAGCATCGCCAAAAGAAATTGAAAGAGGAGCGCGGAGAGGAGAGCAAAAGCCATGCGAGGACCGCCTAAGGTGAGGCCGTCAAGGGGTAGGCCGTGTAAGGATAGACCCTACACAATCGCCGTTTGGATAGAGAAAGTGTGTGTGAAATAGAATATAAGATGCGGTTGGACAAAAAATCGGGGTGAGAGGATTTGAACCTCCGACCCCTAGTTCCCAAAACTAGTGCTCTAGCCGGGCTGAGCTACACCCCGATACGTCCGTAACGCCGAGCGAGGTTATATGGTCTGGCCGAGAGAATCAAGGTGTGGCGACCGTCTTCGCGCGTTACCTCTGATTTTGATCCCTTATAAAGGGGGTGGTAGCACCTGACCCTGAAAGGGTGATATACGAAAAACCTGGAGGGGTTATGCCAAAATACGTTGCTATTCGTGAGATCGTCGAGGACAAGGTTCCGGTAGGAGCTCTTGAGCTCGCCGGATGGATTAGGACGCATCGTCAGTCCAAGAGGGTGTCGTTCATAGAGCTCTCCGATGGCACCTCCGTGAGCAACCTCCAATTAGTGGTAGACCCGCAGCTCCCGGGATATGCCGATGTCGCTCCAAAGCTCGCGACCGGGACCTCGATCAAGGTTTCTGGTGAGCTTGTTGTGTCTCCGGCAAAGGGACAGAAGTATGAGTTTCAGGTTAAGGCTCTCGAGCTTTTGGGTGAGGCAGATCCGGAATCTTACCCACTACAGAAGAAGGGTCATACCTTAGAATTTCTTCGTGAGAATCTTCACCTTCGCCCCCGAACTGCGACAATGGGGGCTGTGCTTCGTGTTCGCTCGGCAGCGGCGTTCGCGGTGCATCGATATTTTACCGAGCGTGGATTCTATTATTTAAATACTCCGATCATCGGCACCTCTGACTGTGAAGGAGCTGGAGAGATGTTTCGCGTTTCTACGTTTGATCCGGAGAACCCACCTCGTGTGAACGGCAAGATTGATTTTAGCCAAGACTTTTTCAAAGAGCCGGCGAGCCTTACAGTATCTGGCCAGCTTGAGGGAGAGATCTGCGCGATGGGACTCTCGAAGATATACACCTTCGGCCCGACCTTTAGAGCTGAGAACTCGAATACCACTCGCCATCTCGCCGAATTTTGGATGATTGAGCCAGAGATGGCTTTCTATGAACTCGCGGACAACATCGATCTCGCGCAAGACTTTGTTCAGGATGTTATGCGGCAGGTGCTCAAGTCGAGCGCGTCAGAGCTGGAATTTCTCGCGTCGCAGGAGTGGGTAGAGCCAGGGCATCTTGAGAACCTGCATAAGGTTTCCGAGAGCACGTTTTCCTGTATGGATTACACGGATGCTATCAAAGTACTGGAGTCGAGCGGAAAGACATTCGAATACCCAGTTTCGTGGGGAATTGATCTTCAGTCAGAGCATGAGCGATTTCTCACCGATGAGTATGTGAAGGGGCCCGTCACCGTTGTTAATTATCCAAAAGACATTAAAGCGTTCTATATGCGTTTGAATGAGGATGGAAAGACGGTTAGGGCGATGGATGTTCTCGTCCCGCGATTGGGCGAGATTATTGGAGGCTCTCAGCGTGAGGAGCGATACGATGTGTTGCTTGAGAAGATTCGCGCGATGGGGCTCGATGAGCAGTCGTACTGGTGGTACCTCGAACTTCGTAAATTTGGCACCGTGCCCCACGCTGGATTTGGGCTCGGGTTCGAGCGTCTGTTAATGTACATGACAGGTATGCAGAACATCCGTGATGTCATGCCGTTTCCGAGATTCCCTGGCTTCGCGAAGTTCTAGCGTCTCGGATGATTAAAGTCCGCCGATAGGCTACGCAGCGTACAGAGCCCTAGCACAAGCGACGCTGAAAGGTTCAGATCCGTTGTGTTTGCTCAACGTGAGTTGCTCAAACAGTCTAGGTGCTTTGGGTAAAGTCGAGGTATACTAGGGGAGGGCGTCACTAGTGTGGCGCGGAAAGGTTGCAGGGGCATTTAAACGATATGGATTCCAAGGATCTCATCAATCTCACCGAGCATTATTCAGCGAACAATTACGCGCCGCTCGACGTGGTCATCAGTTCGGGTAACGGTGTCTGGGTTGAGGATGTTGAGGGTCGGCGTTATCTCGACTTTTTGAGCTCGTACAGCGCACTTAATTTTGGGCATCGAAACCCGCGCATAACCCGAGCCGCCCATCGTCAGCTTGACACTCTCACGCTCACCTCTCGCGCGTTTTACTCAGATGTGGGGGCTCACCTCTGTAAGGAGCTCTCAGAGCTTTGTAAAAAAGATAAGGTTCTCCTCATGAACTCGGGAGCCGAAGCGGTCGAAACCGCCATAAAAGCGGCGCGGAAATGGGGGTACGAAGTTAAAGGTGTCCCAGAGGGAAAGGCTGAGATAATCGTTTTTGACGGAAATTTTCACGGGCGAACGACGACAATTATAAGCTTTAGCGGTTCACCGTTAAGCAAGAAGGGATTTGGGCCCTTTACGCCCGGCTTTGTCACCGTTCCGTTTGGCGACGCCGCCGCGGTTGAGGCAGCGATTACACCGAACACGGTCGCGATAAGTGTTGAGCCCATCTTGGGAGAGGGGGGTGTGATCATCCCGCCCGATGGGTTCCTTAAAGCGCTTCGAGAGATGTGCACCAAGCATAATGTATTGATGATAGCCGATGAGATTCAGACTGGTCTCGGTCGCACGGGAAAGGTCTTTGCGTGTGAGCATGAGGGCGTTGATCCTGATATGTATATCCTCGCGAAGTCGTTGGGAGGAGGGATCGTTCCGATCTCAATGGTCGCGGCGAATACGCCTATTATGAAAGTTTTTGAACCTGGCACGCATGGCTCCACTTTTGGTGGTAATCCGTTCGCGTGTGGAATCGCTCGTGAGGTACTCGCGTTGATACGAGAGGAGCGTCCTCAGGACAACTCCGCGGAGCTTGGCGCGTATGCGCTTGAACGATTGCGTTCGATGAAATCCAAGGTAATTAAAGAAGTGAGGGGGCGTGGATTGATGATCGGTATCGACGTTGATCCTGCCGCTGGTACCGCCAAGGATTTCTGCAAGAAGCTCTTGCATGAGGGTCTTCTTTGTAAAGATACGCGTGTGCAGACTATTCGAGTCGCTCCACCACTCACGATAACTAAGGCTGAACTTGATAAGGGGCTCGACCTCTTTGAAAAGGTGCTTGGAACAAAAGAGTCCTTTTCGATATCGGCTTTTCTAAAGAATCCGCTGAAGGCGCTTACGAAAGCCCTCTAAGCGCTCGGTCGTCTCTGCATAGTTTTCCGAATTCATTCGCGAGGAACGCGGAGAGAGATATATCTTCAGCCCGGACGAATCCACATGCGCGAGGAACGGCTCCTGACAGGAGAAGGTCTATCGGAGCGCAGACTCCAGCCGCGGTGGTAATCTGGATCGCGCTCAGGTGTCGGTTGTTTACCATTTGGTTGTAGACGGTGCTGGCATAGGTCTTAGCGCACGTGTGGCCCTTTATAGCTCCGGTCGCTTCAACGAAGATGATGCATTTATCTTGATGCGTTGTTGGAATGCTGCGTTCGAGAACCTTCTTGAGAGTCTCCCGATCATCCTTAAAACGTAGGTCATTGAGAAGGAAGACCATGAGGTCTCGATGTCCAGGATAGCGGATCGTCTTGTAGGTAAGATCTCGGACTCGACCTTGGAGCATCTCATATAATGTTCCCAGACCTCCGGAGGTGTTGAAGGCTTCATACTCATCACCATCGAGAGAGAAACGTTCGTAGCCCTCCATCGGTGGGGCCGATTGCTTCACGCCATTAGCGATCACATCGCATGGATTGCAGTATTCGTTTATCAATCCATCTGTCGACCAAGTAAGGTTGTACATGAGTCGGTTGGTTGGATACATCGGAAGAGCGCCGACCCTCAATTTGACAGTATCAACGGTATCGAACAGGCTTATGAGGTGCGCCGCCGCGATGCTGATGAAACCCGGAGCTAGTCCGCACTGTGGTATAAAATAGGACTTTGAGGTGGCCGCGAGTTTCGCGATGAACCGGGACGTGTCCACATCTTCGGTTAGGTCGGCGTAATGAATCCCAAGGTCCGCGGCTGCCTGAGCGACCGTCTTGTTGCAGAAGTAGGGGAGTGCGCTGAGCACGAAATCGCAGTCTTTAAGGATCTCTTTTGTCGCTGTCGAGTCAGAAAGATTGAGGGGATGAGCTTCGCAACATGAAGGTGTGCCCGCGACCACTTTCGCGCGAGCAAAATCCGCGTCGCATACTTTCACTCGATAGCGACCGGATGCGGCAAAGAGGGCGGTGATCGCCTCGCCGATCTTTCCCGCTCCAAATAGTGCTACCGTTTTCATCGATGTGTTTCCTTCCCCTCGATTCGTATCGCAAAGCTAGTGATTGCGACATCGACGAGGGCAGGCAGCCGCTAGTCGCCGTTGAGTCCAGTAATTCTCTAATTACTCTTATGATTCCGGCAAAAAGTCCGGCGCAGCGCCTGCTCCCCTATTATCCGGGGGATATGAGCTCGGGGGCAAAACGATTTTTTGTATTTGAGGGGTGTTTTACCTCTTACCAGTACCTTACCCGGCGCTTGCTGATGCGAATGGCTCGCTTAATAGAACATCGATAGGCCTAGGATTGGGCGCGATCGGCCGCGCCCGACAACGGACTTACGAACCCATCGCGCGAGGAGACATAATCTCAGAGAGAGCAAGCTGTTCCTGAGCTTGTGATAGAGGGAGAGCGTACTTAGAGCGAGAAAGCTCTAGGCATTCACGCGCCGCGTTCTCAGAATCCTTCGGGGCTGGAACTTCGAGCGTTCGGCCAGAGAAAGCCTCCTGCACTTCACCATCAATGCTCATCTTGACGTAGAACTCTCGAAGCGGAAGGTTGAGCAGGTCGTCGGCACTGAACCGTGGCTTAAGCTCTTGCGCGATGGTGGCTGCGTCCTCAGCGCCCACGCGAAAGCAGAGGAGGTTAGAGATATTTCCGAATACGGTCTCTTTCACCTGACTAGGAAGCTGACCTAAAAACTGATTCGCGAAGGTTAGGCACAGTCGATACTTTCGCGATTCGCTTAAGATCTCGCCAAAAGAAGCCGTCGCGAAGTTCTGAAATTCATCGATGTAGAAGTAGAAGTCCTGTCGCGATTCCACCACGGTGTCCGCTCGGGACATGGCAGCTTCATAGAGCTTCCATATGATGAGCGACCCCAGAAGCGAAGCGTTCTCGGCCCCTAGGACGCCTTTCGATATCTTGAAGAGGACGATCTTTCGTGAATCAATGAAGTCACGGAAGTCAAATGTGTTTGTGGGCTGACCGAGTATGTTGCGAATCATATCGGTCGCAAGCAGCTCGTCCAGGCGGTTAAGGAGCTGCGAGATGGGGCCCTCTTCAAACTCTTGTCGACGTGAGGGAAACTCGACCTCCCAGAATCTTCGAACCGCTTCATCTGTACTTCGCTTCACGACTTCCGCTCTAAACTGGTCATCGGAGAGAAGTCGTCGAAGCGATACAACGCTTGCGCCTGGAATGTTGAGGAGCGCATTGATCGCGTAGCGTAGAACGTGGTCCATCTTGTCCGACCAGCTGTTGCCGAAGACCTTTTTAAAGGTATCCAGGAAGCTTAAGAGAACGCGAACTTTAAGCTCCGGACGAATAGGAATCATCGGGTTGAAGCTTGGCGGATGGTTCACATCACTTGGGTCGAAGATGACGACATCCTTGAGCCGGTTCTTCGGGATGATTCGTAGGATCTCATCCGTTAGATCCCCATGGGGATCTAGAATGGCGCATCCAAAGCCGTTATCGATATCGCTCTTAACAAGGAGCTGCAGAAGGCAGGATTTGCCGTTACCGGACTTGCCAAGCACATAGAGGTGTCGTCGTCGGTCGAAACGCCGGAATCCGAAAGGGGTAGTTTGATCTCTGTAGTTGGTCTCTCCGCAGAAGCTAATTTGTGGGTCTTCGGGTGTCGCTGGAAGGGCGCGAGGGGGAGGAGCCTTCTTCGAGAGGACTGCCGCCGTGTTTGGAAGGCCTCCGAGGGATGGTGGATGCCACAATGTAGAAAGTTCGATAGCTGAGACCATAAAAGGGCTGTCGAAGCGTCGCTCCTGCATCCGTTTGATCGCGTTTGTCCCTGTTCGTAACGGTCGCGTACCTAATCTGTTTTCGTCAGAGGTGTTTAGGTACTTCACTGAGTGGGCCACATTATTCACGCTTTGCGTCAATCGAGCTTGCGTGGCTTTCTTCTCGGAGCGGGAGGCGGATTCAGGGAGCTCTGTGAACGCCGTGACTCGGTAGTTGATCATGAAGAGCCGTGAGAGGCACTTCTCGTTGATCAGCTTTAGGCTTTCGTTGCTAATGTCTTTGCGCAGCCATGTTCTAGTGCGGAAGAGGCGCGCTAAACGGTCGAATCTTCGGGCCAGTGCAAGCTTCGAGTGCAGTAGAGGGGTGTCGCGAAGAGGCCGTACTATGACTTGCACCAGTACGTTATCGAATTCGGAAACACGCGAGAGAGAGGTAAGTACGGGAGCAAGACTGTTCCACCCGAATGCTTTATAGTTCTGTAGCGGATAGATGCCTGGCCAAAGCAGTCGCATGTCGACGCTGGAGGCGATAGTATTTTTGGTGGTTTTAAGGGTATAGTCTTCGACCTCTTTAATCTCGCAATCTCCCATCCACTGAAAAATAGCTGAGGTGAGCGGCTTGAGAGTCTCCTCCTCCGCCGCAAGATTTGCATAAACGGTCGTTCGAGTACCGAAGAACTCAAGTGAGAAGGGACCGCTGCCACGCTCATTCAGATCATTGAGCTGACTTAAAAAAAAGTTGGAGTTGACGAGGCTCCATTTGGTCTCGCGAATAGCGTCTCCAATAGATGAGCTTCTGCGTGGGAGATGTAAGCGTGCAACGCGCATCGGTGTGTCCTGAAATGTAACCCTCTTTATACTACTCGCATTTCTGCCCTTACTGAAGGGGTAGAGTCGGTTTAAGGCTGAAGCGGGGTGTATTAGCGGGGTTACTCGCTTTTTCTGTTCCTTGGTCGTGTGCATTGGGCGGATAGTTTGGATACCCTAGGGGCGTTTCTTCGTATCTGGATGAGGGGTTTTGGCTCCCAAGATTTGATGACCCTGGGTGGTATAGTGCTTACTCCGCAAAAAAAAGACTGGTTCTCGACTCCACTCGGCCAAGGTTTTGGCTCAGAGCAAGTCGCGGTTCGTGATCTGCTCATGCTGCCTCACTATGCTTGTGTTAAGGCAGCGGGAGTTTGTCTTGAGCATACGGATCAAGAGTCTATCGTTGAGTTGGTTCATGTGCTCGCGGCTACAAGTGAGGATCGGGCGGCTATCTTTCTCTCAGATCTCTATGTTTCAACAAAGGGCACCTATCGGGATTGGGATGTACTTGTTGCGGCGCTGCGCCGATCCTCCTCGTGGGCCACTCTTGAGCAGGCTGTCGGAGCATTGCCTTCCCTGGATGGGCATCACCTTCGCACTGAGCTTTTAGGGCACGATCGTTCTGAGAGTGTTTCTCGACTGCTCGCGATGATAACCCACCTCAGGAGTTCATTTACGGAGGACCTGTTAGAGCCGTTCGATTTCGCCGGCCTCTCCAGAGACGAGAGTCGAGAATTCCAAGAGGATTCAGAGTTTCGCGTGAAGCTTCAGTCTGCCGCGCAGGGGCGCTTCAACCCACTGTGTACCGTAGGAGAGCTGGAGGGAAGAGCTCGGCACCTATGCGACGAGTTTAATTCATCGCTCGGAGCGCGATATTTTCCACCGGAAAAATACGGCTACAGCTCGGGAGCTCACATGTTGGCTCTTGAGATGCCCGAGAAGATTCAATCTGAATTTGGATATCGGGTCGCTGGAGGCGAAGAGGGGGAGCGTAGTCGAGACCTGCGCGCGCGTATGCAAGCGCGGGTTTTGGTGCCGTGGGCTGATACTCCAGATCTTCCGAGTGATTTTGGTCACCAATGCGTTGATTCCGCCTCGAGTGCGCGGAGCTTTTTTGTGAGTCGGGGGATCCCTGCCGAGGTGTATCTGGTTCGCGTCGACGGGATGTACCACAACGTATGCGTGGCGTTCTTCAAGCAGGATGGTCGCTTTACCCCCGTAGTTGTTGATCCTAGTCCGTTCGATGGTGCCTATCCTTTAGTTGGTCCCCACAAGGCGACTTTCTGGCGTCCGCAATCTATTTTGACGGTTTATAGCGTTCGTCGCGGCGGACTGCCATTCGCCGATGGATTCTTTGGGGGGCGAGGTTTATCAGGGTTCCTTCCCTGGTCTTGCGTTGATATTCAAGAGGGGCGAGTGATCGCGTTTGCTGGTGTGCGAGACGAGCAGTGTCAGCCTCATCTGAGATGGGAGCGAGGCACCGACGAATATTATGGTCGTGGTGAACGGGAAAGGAGTCTGGGCTTCATCGCTTATTTCATCTCAAATAAGAGCGCCCCAGAGACGGGACTGATGCCAAACATTCACGTTATGGTTCAAGGGGGGGCGCTTTTGATCAAGGAGAAGCAGGGATCGGTCTCTCCTCGGCGGGAAGCGACGATCCTAGCGGTGCTTCGCGATCAGGTTCCTCATCTACAACAGACCATCGAGCGGCTCGGGATCCCTTTGGGGCACGTCACATGGTGATGTGATCACCTTGTCCCCGGTAGCGTTTCTCGATAGCCTAACCCGACAGGCGGGGTAGGCGCTCTGAAGGTTTCATGTCATGGATTTAAAGCCAATCGTAGATATCTTTTCAGGTCCGATCCGAGTCAGGGGAGGAGTGAAGACATCATCATGGGGAAAGGTAGGTAGCTCCTCTCGAATCTCCTCAATCGTCTCATCGACAGATGAAACCGCGCGACTTGCCGAATACTGGTTAGGGGCTCATGAGTCTCTGCCGGCGCATGTTCTTTTTGAAGATGGGTCTGTTCAGGCGCTTGATTCTTTTCTCCGTGACCATGCTGTGAGAGTGCTCGGAGAGTCTGTAGCGCGGAGGTATCACAATGAACTTCCCTTCCTGCTGAAAGTGCTATCGATTAATCCAGAGCACGGCCTCTCTATCCAGGCTCATCCGGACCTTGAATTGGCACGGCGTCTTCACGCGCAGGCTCCCTCGAGGTATCCGGATCCTTGTCACAAGCCGGAGATCGGATTGCCCCTCACTCCGGTAACCTTGCTCTACGGATTTAAGGCGCGCGAGCGCCTCCGCGAGATGCTCGATCTCTTCCCGGAGTTGAGAGCGATAGTTCACGAGGACGAGTTCGATCAAGGCTCGGAGCTTTTTCGTTCGGCCTTCTCCAAGCTTTTTGCGTTAGGACGAGATGGAGTTCCGGCGGTCGTGACCGCGATAGCGAGTCGAATTAAACGTGACGGGGTTCGATGTCCTGAGGCTGAGGTGTTTTCGCGTCTTCATCTTCAGTACGGGGATTCCGACGAGGGGCTTCTCGCCCTCTTTCTGATGAACCTTGTTTCGATACAACCAGGGGAGGGAATCTTTATCCCCGCTAACCTCCCTCATGCATATTTGGATGGTGATCTGGTTGAATGTATGGCGTGCTCTGACAATGTGGTTCGCGCTGGGCTGACTCCTAAGGTTAAAGACGTAGCCACCTTGATTGAGATGGTGACGTATTCCTCGATCGCTCCGGTGCCTATCGTGCCGGTTAAGGACGAGGAGGGGTTCTTGGTGTTTACGACTCCTGCGGAGGAGTTTGAAGTTGGGTACGTCGCGCAAGGCTCCGGGTCGTACTGCATATCCACAGACCTAGGGGCTCGGGTGCTCATGAGTCTTGGGGAAAAGAGCGTGGTTCGAAGCCTCGCGACGGGGCGTTTGGTCGAACTCTCGGATGGCGAAGCCGCGCTTCTTCCGATCCAGAGTGGGAGCTTCGAGGTGATTTGTCAGAATTCTTCTGTGTATCGAGCCGGTGTCGCCGGCATTCCAAATGCTGGGTAGTGCGAAAACTATAATTTTTGAGCATGATGAGGGCGGTCCCCGGACGGGACTATTGAGCTAATCTTTCGTGGGAGATACGCGTGTTGGTACACAGTCATAATGGTCTGGCTAAAGCATCCCAAAAAATGAGGGACGATGGACTCCCTGCTCCGGTTGTGACCAATTTTGAGCGCCTCTTTAAGAGTGTTCTTGAGGGACAAACAGGTGTCATCACGGAGACCGAGATATCACCCGTCCAGGAGCTTGATACCCTTGAAAAGCTCCATGCTCTCGGTGAGCCAGCTCGTGAGGGTATGAAGATTTTAGATAAGCTCGTAGTAGTTCGCCTCAACGGAGGTCTTGGAACTACGATGGGCCTTGAGCGGGCGAAGTCCCTTCTTACCGTGAAGGGTGAGTATTCATTTAACGATATTCTCGCGCTTCAATTGCGCGAACTTGGAAAGTTAACAGGCGTTTCAATCCCGCTTATTCACATGACCAGTTTCTCTACGGATGCTGATGTGAGGGAGGCGATGAGGTCGTATTCCGATCTTAACTCGCTCAACCTTCCCACATCCTTCCTACAGCACCGTCACCCAAAGATTTATGCGGACACCTTTCTTCCGGCGAGTGAAGGCCAAGAGGATTTAAATTGGAATCCTCCGGGGCACGGCGATATCTATGCGGCACTACTGGCGACTGGATTGGCGGAGCACCTCTTGTCGATAGGGAAGCGATATCTCTTTGTCGCCAACGCGGACAACTTGGGAGCGACCGTTGATCCAGCCATCCTTGGGTATTTCGCTATCTCGGGAGCCCCGTTCCTTATGGAGACGGCGGCTAGAACTAAAGCTGACGCAAAGGGTGGACACCTCGCCATTCGCAAGTCTACCGGGCGTCTCTTGTTGCGTGAGAGCAGTCAGGCCCCAACCACACCAGCAGGCGAGATCATCCCCGAGTTCCAAGATGTGGATCTGTACAAACATTTTAATACGAACAACATCTGGCTCGATCTGGAGGCCGTGGTGCAGGTAGCCCGTGACCACGATGGGGCTGTCCCACTGCCACTTATCAGTAATCGAAAGACGGTCAATCCTCGAGATAAAACGAGTAGAAAAGTAATACAGATCGAGACTGCTATGGGCGCGGCTATAGAAGTTTTCGAGGGGAGCATCGCGATTCAGGTTCCTCGGACTCGGTTCGCGCCGGTTAAATCGAATAACGATCTCCTCGTGGTGCGCTCAGATGCCTATATTCTTAATGATGATTACACGATGACGGTGAATCCGGCGCGGAAGATTCCAGCCTTGCCCCTCGTCTCCCTCGATTCCAATTTTTACGGGCTGCTCAAGGATTTTGAGGCCCGGATGAAGGTCATTCCGTCTCTGGTGGACGCGGAGACTCTTTCGGTTAAGGGAGATATTACTTTTTCTCATCTTGTTAAGGTTGCTGGCCGCGTATCCGTATCTACCGAAGACGCACGCGCGAAAGCGATCTCTTCCGATATCCGCAACCTAGAGTCAGGGGAACACATCTTCTAGCGACTCCTCCGATACATGTTGTTAGTGGTAACGGGGTTGTTGCGGACCATGCCCTTGCAGCGGCTTTAAACAACACGCTCACGGCGAGCTTGCCCAACGAGGCGAGAGCGTTGTGTGTGGTTCTCCGAAGCCTTTTTGATGTTTTTTGCCCTATAGTGCGAAACGTTCCCCCTTACTGTGGCGATTGGCAGGATGCGGTGAGGGGAGTATTCGAGGCCACGCCAGGCCTGGTAGGAGGCTCTCGTAGAGCGATCGCGCACAAACACCTATGCAGGGCGATCCCAGCAGTTTATCCTCGTCCTATGCCCGTTGAGCCGACCTCTATAGTTACCATGTTCTGCGAGGCTGGGCGCCGTGCGTTAGCGGTTGGTTCCGAAGCCGTGACGTCATCGTTTCCCCCCAAGCTCTCGGCCTACAGGGACTCTGATATAGGCACTCTTTTTGAGGTGTTGGTGCATCGGGCTTCCGTGGAGCCGCTTAATCTATTCGCCACGGCCCTTTTTTTCCTCGCTGTACTTCATACATTTTGCGCGCCGCTTTTTCTTCGGTGGGCTAAGGCTCGAGAGGAGCGCGAACATTTGGCGTGGCTTGAGACTCAAGATCACGATTCTGGAAGGGAGGCGCCCCTCAATTTTTTGACGGTAGTTCTGCATTACCTTGGAGAGATCGAGGCCGTTTTTGGTTTGTGGGCGATCCCTTTGATCGGAGCCCTAAGTGTTGTGAAGGGATGGGGTGAAACTAAAGCGTATCTGGAGTCGTCGATCCACTTCACCGAAGCCGTCTTCGTTGTTGTGGTGATGGCGATAGCGGGGACCCAGCCCATTCTGTATCTTGCTGAGCGAACGCTCGCGTCTGGTGCTCGCGCCCTGGGTGGGTCGCCAGCGGCTTGGTGGGCCACGATCCTCATCGTCGGACCGATTCTGGGTTCTTTCATCACAGAGCCGGCGGCTATGACGATCTGCGCGCTCTTACTTGGACAGCACTTCTACAAATACAAACCGTCGTTGCGCCTCGCGTATGCGACGGTCGGGCTCTTGTTTTCGAATATTTCGGTGGGAGGGCTGCTGACGCACTTCGCGGCTCCTCCGGTTGTGATGGTCGCCTCCCGATGGGGGTGGGACTCTCATTTTATGTTTACAACGTTTGGATGGAAGGCATTTGGGGCGGTTTGTTTCTCAACGACCGCATACCTTTATCTCTTTCGTCGTGAGTTTAAGAATATCTCCCGGCGAGTCTCTCCCTTTGAGGCGGCAAATCCTGTATCCGAAAAGGCGGCCCCGGTTGCGGTGATCATCGGAAATATCGCGTTTCTCGCCTGGACCGTGCTGAACGCGCAGAGCTCTCGTTTGGTTATAGGCGGGTTTCTCTTTTTTCTAGCGTTTGTCGACGCCACCCGACAGTTTCAGCGAGCTGTTTCTTTGCGCATGCCACTTCTTGTGGGGTTTTTTTTGGCGGGTCTCGTCATTCACGGATCGTTCCAAAGCTGGTGGATCGAGCCGATGCTGGTGCGCCTCGGTGACGCATCGTTGTTAATAAGTTCTATCGTGCTATCGGCGTTTAATGACAACGCGGCGATTACCTACCTTGCGTCTCTGGTTCCTTATTTCTCAGACGATTCAAAGTATCTCGTGATTGCGGGCGCGGTATCGGCGGGGGGAGTTACGATTGTGGCTAACGCGCCGAATCCTGCGGGCAATGCGCTGCTGTCGCGGTACTTCGATGGAGGCATAGCTCAGGCGATGCTTCTTGTCGCGGCTTTGTTTCCGCTCGTCGTGAACTTGATGTTCTTCATCTGTTTCCGGTAAGTTCCTATCGTGGCGCATCAAACACTCAATATCGTCGGATGTGGAAAGCTAGGTCAGGCCCTCGGGAGAGTATTTCTCGCGAAGGGACTTATCGAACGCCTTGGTATCTGTAATCGAACTATCGAATCCTCTCGTCGAGCTGTGGAGTTTCTCGGAGGTGGGGAGCCGATTGAATCGGTCTCGCGGCTACCCCAATCGAAGCTTTGGATGATAGCTAGTCCTGATGACGAAATAGAGAAGCTTGCTCGGTCGATGCGAGACCAGGCGGATATTAGCCCGGGAGATGTGGTTTTTCATTGCAGCGGCGCTCTCTCTTCCGCGGTTCTCTCTCCCGTGAGCGAAAGGGGGGCCTTGATAGCGAGCGTTCATCCAATACGTAGTTTCGCCGACCCCGCTCAGGCCGCGGAGCGATTTCTCGGTACACATTGCGCGTGCGAAGGGGATGTCGCCGCGATAGTTATTCTCACCCAGCTTTTTGAGGCTATTGGTGGACGCGTATTTTCGATTGCAACCGAGGCAAAGCTGCTTGTCCATGCGGGTCACGTATTCGCGAGTAATTACCTTGTCGCGGTCGTTGAGTGCGCGGAGCGAGTGTATGCTCAAGCGGGTGTCGCAGAGGTGACGTATCGCGAATTTCTTCGATCCTTAGTGATCAGTGCGGCTGAAAATGTCACCACATTAGGTGTTACGCGTGCTCTCACAGGACCAATTTCTCGTGGCCAAGTTTCGTTAGTAGACGATCAGTATCGATCCGTTCAGGGTGTCTCTGCGGAGTTGGCGAAGCTCTATGCCGCTCTTGGAACGGTGGCGGCCGACATCGGTGAGCGACAGGGATTGCCCCCCGAAATTGTCAGGGAGCTTAAAGCGAAGCTGTTGAAGTAACTAAGACTGCGTAAGGGGCACAAAGATCTTCTTGTAAGCGATCAGGAGGATGGTGGCGCCGAAAACAGAAAGAGCCGCAGTTGTCGCGAAGCTCGGATTGTATAGCCCTGTGAGGCGAGCGATGGCGGTTCCTATAAGAGCGCCAGAGATGCCTAAGGCTGTGGTGATGACAACGCCTGCTTCGTCTTTCCCAGGTACCAGCGCGCGCGCAAGGAGACCCACGAACAACCCTATAACTATCGTCCATATGAGGCTCATGTGATTCTCCTTGCGTGCGTTCAAGAGACCTAAAGAGTCTTCCGACTATCCAACGTGTGTTGGAAGCGCGTTTCGAAGCTCGTTTACGTCCTTTTCTATGTCGCTTGGCATCTTGGACGTGAGGGTAGCCTCACGAGTTCCGTAGAACGCTCGCTCGTCGCTATCGTCACGTGAAATATTCACGCCATCAATGCTCGCGCCGAGGAACAGTCCTTCGGTCCGATGGTACGCGACGACCTCGACCAGTGGTGCAGCCACACTCTTGTCAAATGTGCCCGCTACGGCGCTTAGTTCTCCGCCGACCGCGAAGTTTCCTTTGTGGAGCGCTTCAGCAGCCTTATCGCCCGTAATGTACAGGACGATGTCCGCTGACTTTACTCCAGCTTGAAGACCGAGGCTCCCTCCCACAAGATTAAGGAACATCGGATTCTCCCACGTGCCGGCGGCTGTCTTACAGAAAGCGATGCCGTCTCCGTGAGTGCCTCCAAGTCCTGCGGAGATCGTTACCGTGTCCGGAAAGATCGCCACGCATTTTGACTTCTCAAGAATAGCGGGTGGAACCTTGCCCATTTTGCCCTCAGAGATCTCTTTGTAAACGGCCGTCGATTCATTGAGGGTTTTTTGAGCTTCTTTGAATGCGCGGGAGGAGCGATCGATTTTGAGATCCTCCGCGTGGCTATTCGCAAGCGGCGTAAAAACCGGAAGAGCAGTAAGTAGGGTGAGGCAAAGACGTGATCTAATCATGGTTTCTCCTTAATCGTCCGAGGTGTGTACATCAGTGTGGTAGGGAGTGCTTCGAAATAGATGTTCTAGGCACTCCCCGGCTCACTGCTGATGTTCCGAGACGATTCCGCACTGCGCGGGTTGTTGCCATGAGAGCGCGCAGGGAAAGTGCGTGCCTGTGTATGATAGAGATTAGGTGGCGAGATCGCGTTCGACCTATCCTGTTGGGGTGTTGAGGGGGTGAGGGGGTAGTGGAGCCATCTGTCGGACTCGAACCGACGACCTGCGGTTTACAAAACCGCTGCTCTACCAACTGAGCTAAGATGGCGTATGTCTAGGGTGTCGCTGGGGTCCCACCCACATTACGCAGACGGGGGCGTCACAGACAATATCCTTGGTATACTAACCCTACGGATTTCTTTCAAGCTTTCAGGAGCGATACGCTAGTCTCGTCATACCGGTGGGTTTATGGCGAGACAAAACACCCTAAGAGCAAATTCCCCCAACCGGGCGTATTTACTTGATACAGGGAATTGCCCATAATGCCCGCGCGTTCCACGACGAGTGCCCATGTAGCTCAGTTGGTAGAGCACTTCCTTGGTAAGGAAGAGGTCACGGATTCGAGTTCCGTCATGGGCTCCATAGTTAGTTCACTATTGAGAAATAGTGAGATCCGCGTAGAACGTCCACTTCCTCATGGTGAGGTGCCCGAGTGGCTAAAGGGGGCAGACTGTAAATCTGCTGGCTACGGCCTACGGGGGTTCGAATCCCTCTCTCACCACCATTTTTTCAGAGCTGCAACGGTGCCGCGTTGTTCAAGTACCGGCTCCGGGCTCGGTGTTCGGTGCACAGAAAGTGCAACCTCCAAAGAGATGTTCGAGAAACATGGGGACGCAAGGCCGCCAAGACCAGTGCCTCTGCGATTGAATTTCGAGGACCAAATGTTCTGCTCCCCGACATCTCTTACAAGAGTTCCCTTTTAATCCAGATATGATACGTTCGGCTCCGATATACGGCCTTAGCTCAATTGGTAGAGCAGCGGATTCCAAATCCGCAGGTTGGGGGTTCGATTCCCTCAGGCCGTGCACAATACGCTTTTGCGCTATCGCCGAAACGCAAACTCTTCGAATAAAGGATAATTCGAGAGCCCTTCATGAGTGTCCGCCCCCGCCAATCAGGTTCTGACGAGTTGGTCGTCGATCAATCAAAAGCCTCAGTAATTCAAACTCAGCCACGCCATCGCTCTCCACTGTGGATGGTTAGCCAAGAGCCACTTTTGAATGACTTAGTAGGATACCTTTCTCATCTCCGAGAAGAACTAGAGCGAGAGCCTTCAAAGCAACACGAGGTCGTATTTTCTCGCGCGCATCTGCGTACCTGCAGAGCAGCTTTCGATCGCATGATTCGAAAAGGAGAGGAGAGCCTCCACCGATTGTGCGAGCTCTTCTGTAATTCGCTTGTAGGTAGGTATCAGCTGCAGAGTGTTGTGATCGGTGAAACGCCCAGAAATCATGAGCGGTTTACCCTTACGCAGATATTGTCGCGACAGGACCTTTACTCAACTATCGACCTTGACCTCGGAACCAGACAGCTTCGCAAATTGCAGTATCTGGAGGAAGAAACCTGGGTGTCTCCGTACCTGGTAGCGAACATGGTTGAGTATCAACCAACTGAGCCGAACCTACATGGTGTGCATAAGATCATCAGCCGAATTAAGGCTGAGGAGGAGCTTTGGAATAAGGTAGTGGACGAGATCTTCGGTCTCGATTCGCTTGTGACTAGAGACAAGCAGCTGCGTCATTTGAGCTACTACGTGAAAGACATCTTTGGCATTAAGATCGTCGTTGGTACCGCGGAGGAAGTTGTCGCGCTTCACAATGAGCTTGAATCTATTCGTTGGGATCCGAGCCAGCTCGACGAGGTTGCTGAGTCTGATTATGAGAAGGCGAGTGCTCTGAAGTTCGTAGAGACCAAGGATTATCTCCGGGAGGCTGAAAAACAGAGCGGGTGGGAGGCGATGAAGTCGGTTGTCTTGTGGGCTGGGAAGGTGTTCGAAATTCAGGTTCAGCCGCTTTCGAACTTCTGGCGTGAGCGTGAGCATCTAACCAGAGAGAGCCATGCGGGATTCAAGAGCCGTCGCGAGCAGATTCGGCAGCAGGTCGCGGATCAGATTCCGCTCTTCCGGTTCTATCAGAGCCTTCTTCGGTGGGTCATTCAGAACCCGAATACGGCGGCGCCTTCGTTCCCGGGAGTTTCTGTCATTGTAAGTGATTGAGAATACACGGGTTCTGCGATTTGGTGCTACGACTGCTATACTTGAATAAATTACTCAAGATTGCTACCTTGCCGCCTCCGTACAGGGTACAATACTGGCGGCTAAGAAAGATCGAGCCCCTAGGCCGACGTAGAGCCTGAAAACGGCTATGGTAGAAGTGGCGCGGTCAAACGGCCGGTCCTGACGGCTGATAAATTCTCTCGAAGTTAGTGAAAGGGAAGTGAAAGAGTATGAGTTCTGATGTCCTAGAAGACTTTACGAGTCAGGAATATAAGTACGGCTTCTACACCGACATTGAAGCGGAGTCCGCTCCTCCTGGTCTCAGCCCCGACATCATCCGTTTCATCTCGATGAAGAAGAATGAGCCTGAGTGGATGCTTGAATTACGCCTGAAGGCGTATGACCGTTGGTGCACTATGAAGGAGCCGCATTGGGCCTTCGTGAACTATCCGCCGATCGATTATCAGAGCATCATTTATTACTCAGCTCCTAAAAAGAACCCGGAGCTTAAGAGCCTCGATGAGGTGGACCCTGAACTCTTAAAGACCTATGAAAAATTGGGTATTCCGCTTCACGAACAGAAAGCTCTCTCCGGAGTCGCCGTAGACGCGGTGTTCGATTCAGTGTCGGTCGTCACGACTTTCAAGAAGCAGCTTGAGGAAGTTGGTGTGATCTTCTGTTCAATGTCGGAAGCGATTCAAAATCATCCCGAGCTTGTGAAGAAGTATCTCGGCTCGGTGGTCCCTCATTCGGATAACTTCTACACAGCTTTGAACGCGGCCGTCTTTACTGACGGATCGTTCTGTTACATTCCTAAAGGAGTCCGCTGTCCACTTGAACTCTCAACGTACTTCCGAATTAACGCCGCCAAGACAGGACAGTTCGAGAGAACGCTGATCATCGCGGATGAGGGGAGCTATGTGAGCTACATGGAGGGGTGTACCGCTCCAATGCGCGATGAAAACCAACTTCACGCGGCTGTCGTGGAACTTGTCGCGATGGACAACGCGCAGATCAAATACTCTACCATTCAAAACTGGTACCCAGGTGATAAAGAGGGGGTTGGCGGAATCTACAACTTCGTAACGAAGCGTGGATTGTGCGCGGGCAAAAATTCAAAGATCTCTTGGACTCAGATTGAGACCGGGTCCTCGATTACATGGAAGTATCCGAGCTGTATCTTGAAGGGTGATAACTCAGTAGGAGAGTTTTACTCAGTCGCGATCACCAACAACAAGCAGCAGGCCGATACAGGGACCAAGATGGTTCACATCGGAAAGAACACTAAGAGCACGATCGTGTCGAAAGGAATTTCTGCTGGTCGAAGCCAGAACGCGTATCGCGGTCTTGTGAAGATAATGAAAGGCGCCGATGGGGCTCGTAATTTCTCACAGTGTGACTCGATGCTCATGGGAGATCAGTGTGGTGCTCACACGTTCCCATACATTGAGGTTAAGAACCCAACCGCGACGGTGGAACATGAGGCTTCGACGTCAAAGATCGGAGAAGATCAGATCTTCTACTGTAACCAGCGAGGCATCGCGACGGAGGATGCGGTGTCGATGATCGTTCATGGGTTCTGTAAGGAGGTTCTTATTGAACTTGCGATGGAGTTCGCAGTTGAGGCACGACGCCTCCTCGAGATTAGCCTTGAAGGAAGCGTAGGATAGGAGAGTGGTATGAGCTTACTTAAGATTTCAGATTTGCACGCCCGTATAGAGGGAGAAGATGGCCGGGAGATTCTCAAGGGTATTAACCTTGAGATTAACCCAGGAGAGGTTCACGCGATCATGGGAGTGAACGGCTCAGGAAAGAGCACGCTCGCGAACATCCTCGGTGGAAAAGACGGCTATGAGATAACCAAGGGGTCTGTTGAGTTCGTTGGCAAAGACCTCCTTGAGCTTGATCCAGAGGTTCGCGCTCGTGAGGGACTCTTCTTGGCGTTTCAGTACCCAGTAGAGCTTCCCGGAGTTCTCACGACCTACTTCTTGCGCACAGCGCTGAATTCCGTGCGTGAGCACCGTGGGCAGCCCGCGATGTCTGTGCGGGACTTCGCGACGCTGGTAAAAGAGAAGGCGAAGCTCCTCGACCTCGATGACGCGATGCTCAAGCGCGCGGTGAATGAGGGATTCTCCGGCGGAGAGAAGAAGCGTAACGAGGTGTTTCAGATGGCGGTTCTTGAGCCAAAGCTGTGCATCCTTGACGAGACCGATTCGGGTCTCGATATCGACGCCCTTCAAATCGTCGCGAACGGCGTGAATCGTCTTCGCTCGAGCGGAAATGGAATGCTTGTTATTACCCACTATCAGCGACTCCTAAACTACATCGTCCCAGATGTGGTTCACGTGATGATCGATGGTCGTATCGTGAAGTCCGGTGGTAAAGAGCTCGCTCTTGAGCTTGAGAATCAGGGGTACTCAACGTTCAAAGAATCTCTCTCGGCATAAGGAGTTCCATGGCTGCTGTGGTGAAAACAAAAAATGCCGAGCCGCTCGCTCACGAGTGGGTGCAAAAGGCGCTCGATGCCGCTAAGGCTCGACGGGGGACGTCAGCGTTTAACGCAATCGCGGATGAGTCGCGCGCGATTTGGCAAAAGGTCCTCTTCCCAACTCCTCGACTAGAGGCGTGGAAGTATACCGATACCGATCTTATCGCGAAGGGAGACTTTTGCCTTGCGAAGGAGCGCGCTGCTTCGGTTACCGTCCAGGATATCGCTCCTTTCGTCATTCCAGATCTCAGCGCGTACCTGATCGTTTTCGTGAATGGTGTCTACTGTGAGCCGCTCTCTAATAAGGAGAAAGTAACGGGCGTTTCAGTGGAGCGATTGGCCGCGGGAAGTGCGGCAACGTTCGGTATGCTCGGACAGCACAAGGACGAATCTTTCGCGGCGCTGTCCACCGCGCTCACCACTGACGCCGTCTCGCTTGAGGTGTCACGGGGCGCTGTTGTGACTCGGCCGTTTCATGTGATCAATGTAGTGACTCCGGAGGGCGCTTCGAGTGTTATCGCTCCGCGTCTCTTAATCAAAGCGCACGAGCAATCACAGGTCACAGTTATTGAAAGCTGTGTGTCGACGCAGTCGACTAAGTATCTGTCGCTTCCCGTTGTAGAGATTTCGGCCGGGGATGCCTCGATTGTGGACTATTATAAGTTCCAGGACGAGTCGCGCGAGGCGTATCACGTGTCGAGTATGACGGTAGAGCAGGGACGTGGCGGGTCTGTCTCGGCGCACATCTTCTCATTTGGTGGAGCGCTTGTTCGCAATAACGTGAACAATCTCCTCAAGGGAAGCGGAGCGATGTCGGTGTTGAACGGACTCTCTGTCTTAAGCGGAACCCAGCACGTTGATAATACAACGCTCATCCACCACATCGAGCCAACGATAGAAAGTCGCGAGCATTTCAAGGGTATCTATGCGGATGAGAGTCGGGGAGTTTTCTCTGGCACTATTACGGTAGATCAGCTCGCTCAAAAAACGAATGCGTTTCAATCGAACCAAGCATTGTTGCTCTCACCTTCGGCGAGTATCGAAACGCGACCTCAGCTGATGATTTGGGCCGATGATGTGAAGTGCACGCACGGTGCCACGGTTGGACAGCTTGATGACGATGCGATGTTCTATCTCCGGTCTCGTGGAGTAGGTCGGGAGGAGGCCCGAGGCTTCCTTATTCACGCGTTCGCCAGTGAGGTTCTTACCAGCTGTAAGGTGGAGCCCCTCCGGCAGTACGTTGAAGCGGCAATTTCCAAGAAATTGGGGGTGGCGGCGTAGGCTAGGGCGCTGTAGAGCGGCTGTTTGCTCGAGCCTTGAAATTCTGCTACCTTGCGCACTCGCCGTGCTCAACGCCACTTTTGAGGCTTGAAGACGGTCGGTTCGATAGGTCAGTCTCGGGAGCTCCAGACCGATTTTATTGAGATATATTAGGATTTTAGATGAACGAGAAGGTAGCAGGTACTGCTTCGGGGTCAGCACTGTCGACAAAGCGAGGATACGTCGCCGACAGTATTGATGAGCTTAAAAAAGTTCAATCCCCTACGCGGCAGGAAGCGATGAGAATGACGGGTGTGGTTCTCCTCATCATCGTTTTTATCTCTATGTGTCTCTTCGTTATGGATCTCGCGTTTAACTGGCTTATGGGGAAGATGCTCGGCTAAGAGCAATAGTTACAAGCCAGGGTGCGATTGGATAGGGATCGATATGGAAACAACTACGGGCGAACAGAAGTTACAGTGGTATGTCGTTCAGGCTTACGCTGGATTCGAGATGAAGGCAAAGCAGGCTCTTGAGGAGCGCGTTCGACTTAACAACCTTACGCACCTCTTCGGCGAAGTACACGTGCCGCAGGAGACGGTCGTTGAGTTGGTCAAGGGGCAGAAAAAGACCTCAACTCGGAAGTTCTTTCCTGGATACATCCTGGTGCAGATGGTTCTCAACGAAGAGACTTGGCACTTGGTTAAGGAGACCCCAAAAATTTCAGGTTTCGTAGGTGATGCAACAACTCCGGAGCCTATCACTGAGGACGAGGTTTCTCGTATCTTCAGCCAGGTAGAGGAGGGGGCTGCTTCGCCTCGTTCTAAGATGAACTTCGAGCAGGGAGATGCAGTGAAGGTCGTAGACGGTCCGTTCGCTGAGTTTAATGGAACGATTGAGGAAGTAAGGCCAGAGAAGGGCAAGGTCAAAGTGTTGATCAGCATCTTCGGGCGTGCTACTCCAGTTGAGCTCGATTTCATGCAGGTGGAGAAGTGCTAACTGGTCGTAATGACTAGGGCGACCAGAGTTTGTAGTTAGAGGTGGTACATGGCAAAAGAGATTAGTACATACATTAAGTTGCAGGTGTTGGGTGGAAAAGCCAATCCAGCTCCTCCTATCGGACCAGTTCTCGGCCAGCACGGCGTGAACATTATGGAGTTCTGCAAGCAGTTTAACGCTCGCACGCAGAAGCAGCAGGGTGAGGTGGTTCCTGTAGTAATTACAGTGTTCAAGGACCGTTCCTTTACCTTCGAGCTTAAGACTCCACCAGTTTCCTACCTGATTAAGAAAGCTCTCGGCCTTGAGAAGGGCTCCTCTGTTCCTAACAAGGACAAGGTTGGAAAGATAACTAAGGCTCAGGTTCGCGAGATTGCTAAGGCCAAGATGGCTGACTTGAACTGCACTGAAGAAGAGGCAGCTTTCAAGACAGTAGCCGGAACTGCCCGAAGCATGGGCGTTGATGTCATATAATCAGGCTCGGAGATAAGTACCCTGGGGATATTGACTTTAGGTCAGCAACTCCTTAGGCTACCGGCTCCCTGGCGTCAACCCTAAAATTGGGTTTACAGGCGGAAGGGGAAAGCGGTAGCTGGCAGAGTGCTAAGTGCCTCCCAAGATTCAGTTTACGTACGTTTTTAAGTGTAGTTATGGCTCGAAATAAAGAAGGCAAGAGAATCCGAGCGCAGCGAGCAAAGGTGCAAGAGGGCAAACTCTATTCAATCGAAGAGGGTTGTCAGGTTGTAGCATCGACTGCTTCTGCGAAGTTTGATGAGACCGTTGAGGTGGCTGTGCGTCTTGGTGTTGACCCCAAGAAGGCAGACCAAAACGTGCGTGGCTCAATCTCCCTCCCGCACGGGCTGGGAAAGGCCGTGCGAGTTCTTGTTTTCGCTAAGGGAGACAAGGCTAAGGAGGCTGAGGCCGCTGGAGCCGATTTCGTTGGCGGAGATGATCTCGTTGAGAAGATTAAGGGTGGATTTTTCGACTTCGACAGCGTTGTCGCTACGCCGGACATGATGGTTCAGGTTGGTAAGGTCGGAAAGCTTCTTGGCCCACGTGGTTTGATGCCATCGCCGAAAATCGGAACGGTAACCTTTGACGTAGGTGAGACGGTTAAGTCCGTTAAAGCGGGACGTGCTGAGTACCGTGTAGACAAGGCTGGTGTGGTTCACGCCGCTGTTGGTAAGGCTTCGTTCGGTGGATCAAAGATCTTGGAGAACGTTTCGGCGCTCTTCAGTGCTCTTAATCGAGCAAAGCCATCGACCGCAAAGGGATTATATTTTCAATCAGCTTCAATCTCGCTCACCATGGGGCCGGGAGTAGCTTTAGACATCGGACCGCTCAGAGCGTAAGGAGTTTCGAATATGGAAAAAGCTGAGAAGCAAGTTGAGCTTGATACGCTCATTTCAAGTTTTAAGGGTGCTCAGGTTGTTGTGTGCGCTGATTACCGTGGTCTCACGGTTGCTCAGATCACGGAGCTTCGCCGTGAGCTCAAGAATGCTGGGTCGGTCGGACGGGTTGTTAAGAACACACTCGCTCGCATCGCGGTAGCCAAAGTTGAGAGTGACGGAAAGCAGGATGAGCTTGAGAAGTTCCTCAAGACCATCGTTGGTCCAACGCTTGTGATTACCTCGTCAACTGACGCGATAGCGCCGACTAAGGTGCTTGCGAAGTTCGCGAAGGGTAAAGAAAAATTTCGAGTGAAAGGGGCTTGGCTTGATGGCGCGTATGTCGATGCTGATGGGGTAGATTCGTTATCGAAGATGCCTGGCAGAGACGAGACGTTTGCTATGTTGCTAAGCCTTATTTCGGAGCCTGCTACTCGCCTAGCACGAGTAATCTCAGAGCCTGGTGCACAGGTAGTGAGATCAATTGAGGCTTACCGAAAGAAGCTCGGAGGTGAGTCAGCAGCTGCTTAATTGGGGCAGGTTGAGCCGGTGAGCTGAAGAGTTAATTGTTTTTAGTTGTGTCGTAACGAAAGGAGTAAAAACCATGTCTGAAGCGTATACGTTCGACGGGGTAGTGGATTTCATCAAGGGTATGTCTCTTATGGAAGCCTCAAAGATGGTAAAGAAGCTCGAGGAAGAGCTTGGTGTGAGTGCTGCTGCTCCAGTTGCTATGATGGCTGCTGGCGCGGGCGCAGGTGCAGGTGCTGCAGCTGTTGAGGAGAAGACCGAGTTCACGATCATGCTTGATGAAGCTGGCACTGAGAAAGTGAAAGTGATCAAGGTGGTTCGTGAGATCACTGGACTTGGCCTCAAAGAGGCTAAGGACCTTGTTGACGGTGCTCCAAAGCTCGTTAAAGAGGCTGTTGCTAAGGCTGAGGCTGAAGAGTTCGTTAAGAAGCTCAAGGAAGCCGGCGCTAAGGCTAGCCTTAAGTAGTAAGCTTGCGCTTACAAGCCAACGCCGCCAAAACGGCGTTGGTCTTTTGATTGCGAGCGAGGCACAACCTCACTCGTGATAATAGAAGCCTGCTTGTAGGGGCGCGATCTTAAAGGGTTGCGTCCCTATAGGTGTGTTGATAGGTAGTTGTCAGGGCTGCCATACACTTCAAGCTGTACTCAGAGCTCGAGTACCTTCAGTGGTGTATAGTTCCATATCTGTCAGCTCAACTTGTTAAAACTCTCCTCCATACGCCGGTGCTTTTCAGGTGGTGGGGGTGGGGAACAAAGCGCAGTTAGCTCAGCTAGTCCTCCTCCAGGACGGCGTGGGCTTTTTGCCTTTAGAGTCACTTACGTATGACATCAAAAATCAAGACCAACCTCCGTCTCCGAAAAAGTTACTCAAAAAACGGCGAAGTCGCCGAAATCCCAAATCTGATAGGAATACAAAAAAGCTCTTACGAGAGATTCCTTCAGTCCAACGTTGAGCCCGAGAAGCGGGAAGAAGTTGGACTTCAGAAGGTCTTCAAATCGGTTTTCCCGATACGAGACTACAACAATACGGCCTCACTCGAGTTCGTATCCTACAATCTTGGAACTCCAAAATACGACCAAGACGAGTGCCGCGATCGCGGTATGACATGGGCTGCTCCGCTGCGAGTTACCATTCAGCTCGTTCTCTGGGATGTTAATCCTGAAACAGGTGCTCGTAACCTGAGCGCCCTCAAAGAGGACGTAGTTTACTTTGGCGAAATACCGCTCATGACCGAGCGTGGAACATTTGTGATAAATGGTACCGAGCGGGTTATCGTTAGCCAGCTTCACCGTTCGCCTGGTGTGTTCTTTGACCACGACGATGGAAAGAGCCACGTATCAGGGAAACTCCTTTACTCCGCTCGAGTCATTCCGTACCGCGGTTCGTGGATCGATTTCGAGTTCGACGTTAAGGACGTTCTTCATGTTCGTATCGACCGCCGTCGTAAGTTGAACGCTTCAGTTCTCCTTCGCGCCATCGGTATGTCCGCGGACGACGTACTTGCTACGTACTACAAGACCGACACGGTCATCTTCGGCGCGAAGGGTCTTGTTACGAAGGAGTTCAAGGCCGATCAGCTTGAGGGTCTCAAAGCTATCCGCGAGATCAAAGCGGGTGGAAAGGTTCTCGTCAAGCAGGGCGGAAAATTCAATAAAGCCGTTATCCGACGTCTTAAAGAGGCTGAGATTCAGGAGATCGAGATCGGGCCAGAGGCTGTGATCGGAATGATCGCGGCTGAGACCGTTATCCAGGCTACGGAGGATGTTGCTAATCCTAAGAGCGGTGAGGTTATCGCGGAGAAGGGTGAAGTTCTCGTTGGATGGGATGTAATCCGCGAGCGCATCGGCCCGGCAGTTCTTGAGCTCGATGAGAAAGATGCAAAAGCCATCTGCGAGCACTTCGAGATCATCGTTAACGCTGGTGACGAGCTAAAGGCCGACAAGGTAAACTCCAAGGGCGAGATCGTAGAGAAGGGTAAGATTACCCTTCAGCGCGAGCTTGGACTCGATAGAATCCGAGTTCTCTACCTCGATGATAATCACATCGGTGAGTCGCTCTGGAAGACCCTCGTATCGGACAAGATGGCTGGCGAGAACTCGCTCTACTCTCGATTGTCTGGTCGTCCAGCGGTTGATAGCTTGATCGAGATCTACCGACGCCTTCGACCTGGCGATCCTCCTCGTCCAGAGACAGCGCAAGCAACTTTCAAGAACCTATTCTTCAATCCTGATCGATACGATCTCTCTGATATCGGTCGATACAAGATGAATCACAAGCTCTATATATCGCAGGGCCGTGAGGCTCCTCCGATGGACCAGGGCGTGTTGTCTCCTGAGGATATCAAAGAGACAGTTAGGTACCTTCTAGAGCTCCGCAACTCGACAGACGCTCAGCGTTACTCGATCGATGACATCGACCACCTCGGTAACCGACGTGTTCGCGCCGTTGGTGAGTTGATCGAGAACCAATACCGTATCGGTCTCGTTCGTATGGAGCGTGCCGTTAAGGAGCGCATGGGAATGCAGGATATCGATACCCTCGTTCCTCAGGACCTCATCAACTACAAGCCTGTTGCGGCAGTAGTGAAGGAGTTCTTTGGTTCATCCCAGCTCTCCCAGTTCATGGACCAGACCAATCCGCTTTCAGAGGTTACTCATAAGCGTCGTTTGTCCGCCCTTGGACCAGGTGGTTTGACTCGCGACCGCGCAGGTTTCGAGGTTCGTGACGTTAACGCCACGCACTACGGTCGAATCTGCCCGATTGAGACTCCTGAGGGTCCAAACATCGGACTTATCGCGTCGCTCGCTGTATACGCGCGCGTCAATGAGTTCGGTTTCGTTGAGACTCCGTACCGCGTTGTAGATAACAGTGGAAAGGTCTCTGGTGATATTGTCTACCTCTCTGCTCTTGAAGAGGAGAGGGAGACGATCGCTCCAGCAATCGTTGCCATGGACAAGAAGGGGAACCTTCAAGATCAGGCAATCCCAGTTCGTCGTAACGGTGAGTATCTCCTCGTTCCGCCTCCAGAAGTTACAAAGCTCGACGTAAGTCCAAAACAGATCGTGAGCGTGGCTGCTTCCCTCATCCCGTTCCTTGAGAACGACGACGCTAACCGAGCGTTGATGGGTTCGAACATGCAACGTCAAGCGGTTCCGTGTCTCCGTGCCCAAGCTCCACTCGTTGGAACTGGAATGGAGCACATCGTAGCCCGAGACTCAGGTGCTACGGTTGTGGCCAAACGTTCCGGAAAGGTAATGTCTGTAGAATCAGACCGTATCGTGATCAAAGCCGATAAGATCTCGGATGATCCGCTTGATACGGGCGTAGATATCTACAAGCTTATTAAATACCGTCGTTCGAATCAGAATACTTGTATCCTTCAGCGGCCTATCGTTCGCGTAGGCGAGAAGATCGCTTCGGGCGAGGTTATGGCTGACGGGCCATCAACAGACATGGCGGAGCTCGCGCTCGGTCAGAACTGCTTGGTCGCGTTCATGCCTTGGAACGGGTACAACTTCGAGGACTCCGTTCTCATCAGTGAGAACCTTGTGAAGAACGATGTGTTCACATCGGTTCACATCGAGGAGTTCGAGTGTATCGCTCGTGACACAAAGCTTGGAAAAGAAGAGATCACTCGTGATATTCCGAACGTTGGAGAAGAGGCTCTCAAGAACCTCGATGAGTCCGGAATCATTCGCATCGGAGCAGAGGTTAAGCCAGGCGATATCATCGTTGGTAAGATCACTCCGAAGAGCGAAACCCAGCTCAGCCCTGAAGAGAAGCTCCTCAGAGCTATCTTCGGTGAGAAGGCAGGTGAGGTTCGTGATAGCAGCTTGAAGCTCCCACCAGGAGTGGAGGGTACGATTATCTCGGCTCAGGTTTTCTCTCGTAAGGGAACAGATAAGGATGAGCGAACGATTGAGCTTGAGAAGCGAGAGATATCTCTTCTTGAGCAAGATCAGCGCGACGAGATCAACATCCTTCGCGACGCCGCTATGAAGGAGATCGTAGAGCTCCTCTCTGGTAAGGCTACGACTGGCCGGTTGATGGATGATAAGCGCGCCGAGCTTATTGGTAAGGATGTTCAGCTTAACGCTGAGATCCTTAACTCAGTATCGTTCGAGTACCTCCGCGATATCCAAGTTGGCGATGAGAAGATTCAGGAGCAGATCAACAAGATCGTTGTGCGAACTGGTCAGCTCATTAACAACAAGCGTGCTTACCTCAATGAGAAGATTAAGCGTCTCAAGGAGGGTGATGAGCTTGCGCCTGGCATCATTAAGATGGTCAAGGTGTTCGTTGCCACGAGGCGTAAGATCCAAGTTGGTGACAAGGTTGCGGGTCGTCACGGAAACAAGGGAGTTCTCTCCCGAGTTCTTCCTCAAGAGGACATGCCGTACCTCGCTGATGGTACCCCAGTAGACATGGTTCTTAACCCACTCGGAGTTCCGTCCCGAATGAACGTTGGTCAAATCCTTGAGACACATCTTGGATGGGCTGCGTACAGCATCGGCCGACGAATTCGTGAGCTTGTCGAGTCGATCGTTGATCCGCTCTCAGGAGCAGATCGTATAGACACGACTCCGCAACTCAAGAAGGACGTTACGAAGCAGATTCGTGAATTCTTGTGTGTCGGGTACAAGGGTGAGGAGCAGGAGAAGTTCATCAACGGACTGTCCGATGTCGACGTCCTTGATCTTGCGCGTCGAGAGATGAGTGGAGTTCGAGTTGCTACCCCTGTATTCGATGCTGCCAAGGAGACTGACATTCAGGACCTCCTCGGCGCGGCAGGCGTTCCGCAGGATGGTAAAGTACAGTTGTATGATGGACGCACGGGGGAGCCATTCGCAGAGAAGGGCACCGTAGGAGTCATGTACATGCTGAAGCTCGACCACTTGGTAGACGATAAGATCCACGCACGTTCAATTGGGCCATACTCGTTGGTAACCCAACAGCCACTTGGTGGTAAGGCTCAGTTCGGAGGTCAGCGTCTTGGAGAGATGGAGGTGTGGGCGCTTGAGGCATACGGTGCCGCGTACACCCTTCAGGAGTTCCTGACTGTGAAGTCTGACGACGTGGCCGGCCGTACGCGTATGTACGAGTCGATCGTTAAGGGTGAGCACGTTCTTGAGCCAGGCTTGCCTGAGTCCTTCAACGTTATGATGAAGGAGCTTCAGTCACTCTGTCTCGACGTTGAGCTCGTCGAAGAGAAGAAGGAAGGCGAGGTTCTTGAGACTCCGGTTTCAAGCGAGCCAGACCAAACAGCAGCTGCCGTCTAATGGACGGCAGCTCCATCGATTTCGAGCTGCTTTTGATTTCAAACTGAGGGAGATACATGGACGATTTATTTAGTTTGTTCGAGCGACCAAAGAACCCAATCAAGTTCAATGCGCTTAAGATTGCGCTGGCTAGTCCAGACAAGATCCGTAGCTGGTCGTTTGGCGAGGTAACCAAGCCAGAAACGATTAACTACAGAACGCTTAAGCCTGAGCGTGATGGGTTGTTTTGCGCTAAGATCTTCGGACCGGTAAAGGACTATGAGTGCATCTGTGGCAAGTACAAGCGCCTTCGTCATCGTGGCGTCGGGTGCGAGACGTGCGGCGTTGACGTTATTCAGTCCAAGGTTCGTCGGGAGCGCATGGGCCATATCGAGCTTGCTTGTCCAGTAGCTCATATCTGGTTCCTTAAGAGTCTCCCGAGCCGTATTGGAAACATTCTTGACCTCACCTTGCGAGACCTTGAGAAGGTTCTCTATTTTGAGGCTTACGTTGTAATCGACGCGGGTAAGACTAATCTTAAGCAGGGCGAGCTCCTCACCGAGCGTGAGTACCGTACTGCGCGCGAAGAGTTCGGCTCAGGCTTCGAGGCTGGAATGGGTGCTGAGGCTATCCTCACGCTTCTCAGGGCCATCGACGTTGATCCGCTCTGCGCGGAGCTCCGTGAAGAGATTAAGGAAGTAACATCGGAAGCGAAGAAGAAGAAGCTCGCTAAGCGGCTTCGAGTTCTGACCTCGTTCCAACAGAGCGAGAACAAGCCAGAGTGGATGATCCTGAACGTAGTTCCGGTTATCCCTCCGGATCTTCGTCCTCTCGTTCCACTTGACGGTGGTCGTTTCGCGACCAGCGATCTGAACGACCTTTATCGTCGTGTGATCAACCGTAATAACCGTCTCCGTCGCCTGCTTGAGCTCAACGCTCCAGATATCATCATCCGTAACGAGAAGCGTATGCTTCAAGAGTCGGTTGATGCTCTCTTCGATAACGGACGTCGCGGACGAACGATTACAGGTCCTAATAAGCGACCACTCAAGTCTTTGAGCGATATGCTCAAGGGTAAGGGTGGACGTTTCCGTCAGAACCTTCTCGGAAAGCGTGTGGACTACTCGGGCCGTTCGGTAATCGTAGTAGGGCCAGAGCTTCGTCTTCACCAGTGCGGTCTTCCAAAGAAGATGGCTCTCGAGCTCTTCAAGCCATTCATCTACAACAAGCTCGAAGAGCGTGGTTATGTAACCACCATCAAGAGCGCGAAGAAGATGGTAGAGAAGGAGAAGCCAGTCGTTTGGGATATTCTGGATGAAGTTATTCGTGAGCACCCGGTTCTTCTTAACCGAGCTCCGACCCTTCACCGACTTGGTATTCAAGCATTTGAGCCGATCCTGATCGAAGGAAAAGCTATTCAGCTTCACCCACTCGTTTGTACGGCGTTTAACGCGGACTTCGACGGCGACCAAATGGCCGTTCACGTCCCTCTTTCTGTAGAGGCGCAGGTTGAGTCTCGCGTTCTCATGATGTCGACTAACAACATCTTGAGCCCAGCAAACGGTAAGCCGATCATCGTACCGTCTCAGGACATCGTTCTCGGTCTGTACTACATGACTCGTGAGCGTCCGTTCGTAAACGGCGAAAACCGTGCGTACAGCAGTTCAGACGAGGTATGGCTCGCGTGGCAATCAGGCGAGACTCACCTTCAAGCGAAGATCAAGTGCCGTATAGATGGAAAGCTAGAGTCGACGACAGTTGGTCGTTCGCTCTTGTACCATCTCTGTCCACGAGTTCTTCCTTTCTCTCATTTCAATAAAGTGATGAAGAAGAAGGAGATTTCGCAGCTCATCGACGAGTGTTTCCGAGTCGCTGGTAACAAAGCGACCGTTCTTCTCGCTGACAAGCTCAAGGATAACGGATATTACTTCGCCACGATCTCTGGTATCTCGATCGGGCTTCAGGACATGGTTATTCCAGACGCGAAGAAGCCTCTCCTTGCTGAAGCTGATGGTAAGGTTGCTGAGATCGATAGCCAGTACCGTGAAGGTCTCGTAACGGCCGGAGAGCGATACAACAAGGTCATCGACATCTGGTCAGATGTGGGAGACCGGATCGCCGAAGACATGATGGAGACGATTTCGTCGACCGAGTTTAAGGATGCCGCGACTGGCGAAGCTAAGCGCGGACCTTCATTCAACCCGATCTTCATCATGGCTGACTCTGGAGCCCGTGGATCGAGTCAGCAGATTCGTCAGCTCGGTGGTATGCGAGGACTGATGGCTAAGCCAGACGGTTCCATCATTGAGCAGCCGATTAAGGCTAACCTTCGTGAGGGTCTCACTGTTCTTCAGTATTTCGTATCGACGCACGGAGCTCGTAAGGGTCTTGCGGATACAGCTCTTAAGACAGCGAACTCCGGATACCTTACCCGTAAGCTCGTAGACGTAGCTCAGGACACAATTATCTCTGAGCTCGATTGCGGAACTGCGGAAGGCATCGAGATCTCAGCTCTCATCGAGGGCGGAGAGGAGATTGAGTCACTCTCAAATCGTATCCTTGGACGTGTGGTTGCAGAGGACGTTCGTGATCCGATCTCGAACGATGTCCTTGTTAATCGCAACAACATGATCGATGAGGAGCTTGCCTCGAAGATCACAGCGGCGGGAATCGACACTATTCTTATCCGTTCAGTGTTGACCTGTGAATCACAGCGCGGTGTATGTACACATTGTTACGGA
>CAIXKI010000121.1 GCA_903920005.1 uncultured delta proteobacterium | reverse complement strand
GATGCCATGTATCTTGAGGCTGCGGGCAAGTGTGGTCGCGTTACGAGCGTACACGGCTACCTGTTCCGAGAAGTCTCTGGTTGAGAGGTTTACAGAGGAGACCTCTCGGTCGTCTAATCGCAGTAAGCCGTAGAGGTGAATAGTCATAGTGTTACAATTCCTGCTATTAGTACTCGGCTGCTCGCTGGGACGAAATAAGATAAAAACGATGGGGTGTAAGTGCCTAAAACCGCATGATAATTAATTGCGCACCGGTGGTACACGGTGCCATGCTCTTATAAAGAGGGTGTAACGCTACACCCAACGCGCACTGCGAACCGAGAGCTCGTCTGGTACGAACGCCTGTGTATAATCGTCCTTTGATGAAATACGTCACCTTCCTCAATTCCGGTTGCGTAGAGATCTGCAGAAATATGCTCGCGTCTGCCGATCGAGTTGGAATTCCTCAGGACGACTTTTACATTGGATGTCTCGACGCCGCTTCATTTGACGCGATGAAGAAGCGAAAAAACACCTTTCTTCACGTCGATCAGGGGATCTCGCACTACCAAAATTGGACCTACGATGGGGATACCGGATTTAGAAAGATCCACTACTACAAGTGGCCCATTATTAAGCGTGTCTACCAAGAGCACAAAAACCTCTGCTGGGTTGATACCGACATCGTTTTCTTGAAAAACCCAACACCTCTTCTTGTCAATCGTGGAACGTTCTGTGCGCAGAACGATTACCCAGGATTGAGAGCGTGCGGGGGGTTCCTCGTCTTTAACGACTCGCCAAGCACTGCGGCTCTGATCAATGACATGGCGGCAAACGATTTTGAGGACGATCAGATCCTCCTCAATAGATTCTTGGACGGTCCCTATAAAGGCAACTTTGAGCAGCTGTCGCAGTACGAGTTTCCAAACGGAAAGATATTTTACGAACCCAGCTTCAAAAACGACCTCAAAAAGACCGCCTACATAGTTCACAACAACTGGATCGTCGGTATTGAAGACAAAATCTCTAGGTTTAAAGACGAGGGATACTGGTTTCTCTGACCTGTCGGGGGCATAGTTTTCGATCCTACGCTGCTCGGGCGGCTACTTTGACCTCCCCGGGTGGATTAGCCTCGAAAAGTGTGGCCCATTCAAAAAAAAGAGGTTAGATAGGGCGCGGAGAGGGGGTTTGCGCTTCCTGCCGGAGTGACGCAGCTAAAATGGAGAGCTATGGGCAAAATAATAAAAAAAATCTCGATAGCGGTAGCCCTGCTTAGTTTCGTCGCCGTTGTATGGGCAAATCGGAGTGGAAAGTTCTCGGTAAAGCCGTTTGACTACGGAGGCGAGCTGATCCCTGTATCTGAATCTACCGCCGTGCCCACTGGAGTTACTCCAGTGCAGGTCGGAATGTTCATTGAGAACGTGTACGATTTTAACGTTGCTACTCAGTCTATCGCGGCAGAGCTCGTTGCGTGGGTTTCATGGCCGCAAGCGTTTCAGAAGCTCCTTGAAAAGGAAGATGTAAGTATTGAGCAGGTGATTACTCCGATTAACCGCGTGAACTCGTGGGACGCCGTGACTAAGACGCTTCATCCGAAGCCCGTTCTCATGCCGAATGGGGATTTTCACCAGCTATTCCGGTTTGCGGGTCGCTTTTATATCGACGGGCTGAACCTACATCGCTATCCCTTTGAGAGGGTAACGGTTCCTATTGTGCTTGGATTAAGTTTTGTGAGCGATGCGTTCGGTTCGAACAAGGTGAGACTCGTTGGAGATAAGACCCATTCAGGGGTAGGGCCGTACATCGATAATATCGGATTTGTGACTAACGGATTCGCGCTTCGCGAGTATCTCCAGCGTTATGCGACCGGATTTGGCTTCCATGACGCAGGCAAGAAGAGTTCGACTGAGTTCAGCCAAGTACGGTTGGAGATCGAATACCGTAAATCGGCGTTTGCCTCGATCATTCAGCTTATTATTCCGTTGGTGATTGTGATGATGATGGTGCTCCTGGCGCCCACTCTCGAAGCGTCGCTTTGGGAGGTTCGAATCGCAATCCCTTCCACCGCGCTCTTAACGCTAGTATTTTTGCAGCAGGGGTATAGACAGAGCCTTCCGATGTTGCCGTACATAACCTATCTCGATCAGGTCTATGGCGCGTGCTACCTCGTGACCCTTGGCCTGTTCTGGCTTTTTGTATGGGCCTCGAACAAGCTTAACGATACGCCGGAGTCAGAGCGGGGTGCGATGATTGCCCGTCTTAATAAGGTCGATGCTCGGTTCCAGATATTCTTCATGGCTTTTTTGCTTGTATCCACAGTGTATAATTTTGTGAGGCCGCTTCATTAACATAAAAAAGGGCGCTCAAGCGCCCCCTCTTCCCTTATCCAGGATGGTCACTTAACGTGGAGTGATCATCGAAGGATCGAGCCCTGTTGGCGTGGTCAGCAACAAAACACCCATGATGAACGAGATGACGACACCTGCAACGAGGGCTGCTCCGAAGACAGAGATGAAGAAAATGACATGCTTCTCCGCAGCGACGGTGACCATCGATGGAATGCCCTTAAAGTAGATGTAGAGAGCGGCTATTCCGCCGAGGAATGACGCAAGCCCACCCAAGGTAGGGTAGATGTTGAGAATTCCTCCCACTAGGCAAGGCGTTGAGCTGTATACGATCCAGCTGTAGGCCTTGTCGAAGGTGGCGGACCCGTTAAAGAACGCTGCTACCTTTTGAACAATCCAAGCAGAGACTAAAGGAAAAACTATTCCCAGGATGGTTTGTGATACTAGGGTGGAGATCGTAATCCCAATACCTGGGCGCCAGGTGCCCAGGGGGCCCATTGAGACACCGAAAATCTGCATTCCGAGAGCTCCCGCAAGTGCGCTCATGACCACAAGAGGAAGCGTGTAGGAGATCAGTAGCTCTTTAGCTGGTTTGTTCTCACCACTAATAGTTGTCCAACAACCGGCTGGATTGGTGAGGATGAGCTTTACGCGGTCGAGTATTGTTGAGGGGCATATAGTTGTGTTTGTCATGTGGCGAGGCTACTGCAAGGAGGGTTTTTGAGACAATAACTTTTTGAGGGGGGCGGTTGAGGGCCGATTCTATCAGTAGTTTCAGCTTTCTAGGGAATGTGTTGCGACGGATCTCTGAGAGAGATGTAATGCGGCATCGCGGATAGAAGGGAGGAGGATGGTGTATGTTTGGTAGTACTAAACCAGAATTGGTTGATTCGGAGACTTCCCGGCTTCCTGCCTTGCCGATTAAGAGACCACTCTCCGACCTTGCTGCGTGCGCTCACGGTACGGTGGTTGAGATCCCTGAAGGGGGCCTACTGCAGCGGTGCATGGAGATGGGGCTCGTTCCTGGCGCGCATATCACAGTCATTCAGAGTGGAGACCCGATGTTGCTGTCTATCAATGGAAGTAGAACGGCGATCTCAAGAGCGTATGTAAAGGGCGTCCTTGTCGTCTGAACCGGGACTGTGTTCGGATGTTACCGGAAGGACCGTCGAGTGGTAAAAAAGATCAGGGACAATAGGTACCGCTTTAGTGGTAGTGTTTTCTCGTTCATTGATTTCTGTCGTGCTACTAAGGTCGCTCTAGCTAGGGGTGTTGGTTCTGCCGCAGCTGGGATCGTTGGAAGGTAATCAGCCGCATGCTCGACGAAGGGACTGTACGGAGTTCTTCTCCCGCGGTCTTATTTAATATGGCGCGAAAGGCGGAGCGTTGCAGCTAATGATGAGAAGCTTAGTTATCATGAATGGTGAAGCAACCCCCGGGATAGGCCGCGCGGTTGACTTGTTGCGCAACGGGGCATCTCCGCTTGATGTCGTTGAAGAGAGTATAAAGATCGTCGAATCGGATCCGAGTATCCACACGGTGGGGTATAACAGCCCTCCTAATGCCCTTGGGGTGATGCAGCTCGACGCAAGCTGTATGAATGGTGACACGCTAGAAACCGGAGCGGTTGGCGCGCTTGAAGGGATCGTTCATCCTATAAGTGTCGCTAAAGAGATGATGAAGAGGCTTCCCCACGTGATGCTCGTTGGTGCTGGCGCGCAACAGTTCGCGAAGGAGTGCGGGTTCGAACAGGGGGATTCTCTCTCTCCGGAAGCTAAAGCCGCGTACGAGGCGTGGAAGGTAACCAATCGAAAAGAGCCGCTCGTCTCAATGTTCAATCCAACCATAGGAATCGGTTCTCACGGAACTGTGATTTGTCTCGTTCGGAGCGCTACCGGAAGTTTTGGCGGAGGTATTAGCACGTCTGGATGGGATTATAAGTATCCAGGTCGCCTCGGTGATTCGCCCGTTATTGGCGCTGGTCTTTACGTCGATAGCCGTTACGGAGGAGCCGCGTGCACGCATTGTGGTGAGAACGCCATCCGAACGTCACTTGCTCGAAGCGTTGTCCTCTACATGAAGAAAGGTGCCACGGTTAGAGAGGCTGTTGCTGAGGGAATGGAGGATCTTAAAGGTCTCAAAGGTGGTTTTCAGGGGCAGGTGGTTATCTACGCGACTGATAAGGATGGAGATTACTTTATCGCGCGTCGATTACAAGATGTCGGCTCATGCATGTATTACGTGTGGCGCGATGATATGCCGGAAGTTGTTCACCAGAAGGCGGAATATCTGGGAACGTAACAGGGGGCGGATTTATATCCGTCCCGCGACGTACGCTACCCACACCTGACAAGATTCTCCGCGCGTTTTGCGGGTAAATCGACCGCTTCCGCGACCGTCCCGAGCGGTGCCCTCCCAATATACCTCAACGTCTTTGAAGCCGGCGTCGAGCATAGTGTCTCGGATCTCTGGGATGCTCCACATCCGCCAATCATAGGTAAAGGCGCGCTTGCGGATTCGACCACCTTTGGGTTTGAAATGGATACTGAAGCGCGTTGTGTTGTTAATAGGATCGAAGCGTTCTTGCTCGAAATAATAGGTGAGCCCAGGGAGACGCTTGGTGTCCATAGAGGGCTCTCCACACTGCGGTCCACCAAAGGTATCGACCATGAAGATTCCATTCGGTCGGAGAGATTGCCGACACGCCTTGAAGTATTTCAAGAGGGTCTCGCGAGAATGAAAGCAGAAGTAGCTGAAGTTGAACGCGCAGATCATGTCGGTCTTGATCGTTGACCGTACGAGTACGTCTCGCTCGTAGGTAGTAACGCGAGCCTGTTGCCAGTCGTTTAACTGAGAGAGGTAGTTTTCGGTTCCGTACGCGAGAGGCTCAGGATCGATATCGAGGCCAACGGCACGTTTCTGGTCATCGAGCTTTGCCCATTCGCAGCACAACGCGTAGGTGCCACAAAAATCCTCACGTAAAATCGTTGGCTCAGCGTTGTTGAGATTGCGATACACGAGGCGTAAAAACCGAGCGTCCTCGCGTGGCGATTGGACTGATTTGGCGTACGCGGCGTATTTGTCGAAGGACTTAGAGGGTGTAGTCATACTGGGCGTTATGTTCAAAGCAGGTTCGATAGGTGAGCTGTCCCTTTTGAGGCGCGCCGCAGTATCTCATATCCTAACGCGCTAACCAACAGCCTCACGGTGCGACCGGTTGGGGGGATGGTGGTAGTCATTTCAGCGGGTGCCGCTGCAGATTTAGGATTCAAGTATCTTGGGCTCCAGCCTGTTCACGTGCGACCTTAGGAGGGTGTATTGAACGAACTCATTGAGTGTTAGTTGCCCTAGGAACTCATCCATTTGAGCTTGAGCGATAGACTCTTTGTAGCCACGCTCCGTGTAGGGGTGTTTAACGACAACCGAGCGATCTACGACGGCGAGACGCCCCGTCGCGTAGGCATGGGAGATGAGCATCCAGTCGATCCCCCAGCCGTGAAGGTTCTTGTCGTAGTTTGCACTCCGCATTCGCTCGATCAGGGGCTTCGTAATACAGAATACAAGCGCATCGGTTTGAGCGACGATGCTGATTGGGGTGTGGTTGAGTGTGACGAGCTCTGTTCTTGTGAGGGGCCAGGGGGTACCTTCGATTATGGGCGCCCATACGCCACCATTTGGCATAGTGCTGGCTGCTTCATAGCCTCTGGCAACGAGCTCGCTCCAGTCCTTGCAGGTGCAGTCCGCGTGGATCACCATCATTAGGTCAGAGGTACACGCCTCAAGACAACCTTTAAATTTATCCGCCCAGAAGAGATCGTTGGGACGCTTGAGCACCCGGCATGAGGTGGTGGGCTTAAACTCCGGATTATCGTCGCTGTAAACGATGGTGACTTCGTGAGGCCCGTTAGAGATCTCACTCGCGATGGCCACCGCGTTCTCGTTCTGACCGGCCCAGGAGATGACGAAGACGTTGAGGGTTTTCATGGTCAGGTTGGAAGCAGGAATAGACTTCAATTATTGTCTCCCTTGGACGGTCCGAGGGTCAAGATGGATTGTGGTGCTAGGGGCTCGTAGCAGGGCGGTCTGCGAGTGTGCAAGCGACTCGAAAGAGGGGTGTCCAAGGGATCTTCAGACCGTCTATCGCTGTTCGATCAACTCTGCAGGTAGACCGGTCGTCGTTGCGGATGGGGCGTCTCCCGAATTGATACCTTCGAGGTTTAGCTCTATCGTCTCTTGGAGCTGTTCCGGGATGGGTAGATATTCCTCCGTCAATGTATATTGGTGGATCAAGCCATTATAGCCGTCGCTTGTCGCTAGCTCTTTGTAGGTCCTCGATTGCTCTTCAGTGAGAATCGAAAACGCCTCTTTTGCTATCGAAATGAGCTTTTCTTGCTTGCTCAAGAAATCCTCCTTACGCGGAGGGTTGAGTTCAACCAACTCACCGCTTTCATCGAGAACCTCAACGGAGTCATGCTGATTCATGGCTCTTATTTTTTCTCGCAACGGTTGGAGTGCTGTTTGCTGCGCGATTGAGAGCCTCAGGAAAGACGCGATAAAAGTATCGACATGGAGGGCAACATCGCGATGAGCTGTCTTATTTTTTTCCAGACAATTAGAGACGTGTTCAAGATAGCGGTCTCGTCCTAGGTACGTTTGAATAATTGTGTGTGCCATGCTCGTGTCCGGGGCGTTCTCAACATCGACTTGGACGGCGAGGCGCTGAGTTAGTTTCGCTCTGGCGTTGAGCGCTTTAGAAATGCCATCTACTTCCGCCTCGCTTAACCCGTCACCGCATACGTAGTTAGTGGTTGAGGGGAGCCTGTACGTGTAATCCTCCACCGATTCACCTGGATTCGGATTAGTGGCGGTGATGATCGGTATGAGTTTGGCACGAGCCTCGTCTTCAGTAAGGGCAAAGCATCCGATGGTACCGCTGCCGCTTGTGGATGTTTTGTGACCACCGATTCGAGCTCTCAGCCGCACGATCTGGCGCTGAGTGCTCCGAGAGTGTCGTTCCTTGCTTTCTGACTGGTAGTGGCTATGAGTGGTCGTCGAGTGTCCAAAAGTGCCGACGGAGACTAGGTAGAGGAGGGCCATGGGGGCGAAAACATAAAGATGCCCCAGGGAGAGTTTGATTTTAAAGGTCTCTGTCTTAGCCATAATTTGTCACCGATGGGCGGGGACTCGTTGTACGTCTTTACGTCCGTTATGCGCTTGCAGGGTGGTTGCGGGTAGTGTGGGAGGTAACAAATGTATAAAAATAGAGGTACGCATCCAGGCACCACCATACATTAGGGGCAAAAGGTCGGTTTCGGGGCTTCTTTGTGCCTGAGTGGGCAAAAAGGATTGCGATCGTAGCGTTGTAGCGTTAGTTCTCCCGTTTCGCCTTGAGGCTGGGTTGTGTAGGTTTAACCATCCTCTCTGATAGAGCTTTGTGTGGCATGTCTTTTAGCGTTCACCATGAATTGGGTTCCGATGGGTCCCTTGCTGTAACCGTTGGGTCGGCATCCTCTCAGAGAGCTGCTGGTGATGGTGTTGATGGGCTGCGCCTATCGTTGGGCCGTCTTGAGGAAGGACGACGGGTTCTCATTTCCGGCTCCGTCGACATGCCGGTCGATTCGCTCCTTCTCTCGTGGCTCTTCGGTGTTGCTCAGGTGTGTACCGAGCGAAGACTCTCCCTCTCTTTTTCCACTATGCCGGAACAAGTGGAGCGGCAACTCGCTCTGGCTCTCTCAGTTCCAGAGCGAAAGGGCGCCCGACGAGAGCGAGCAGAGGAGTCGCTGCTTGTGACGATCGGGAAAGCGACGATGCGCCTTCTTGATGAGCTTCAAGGATGGCTGGCTTTTATCGGTGAGCTTGTTACCGCGGTCTTGGAGTTTGTTCGCCGCCGCGCACGGGTTCCCGTCCGCGATATATGGGTCACGCTCGACGAATGTGGGCCCGGCGCGCTGCCGATAGTAACGCTCATTAGCACCCTTGTTGGGGTCATTTTGGCCTTCATAGGCGCTCAGCAGCTTCAGCAGTTCGGAGCGCAAATTTACGTCGCGAACCTGGTGAGCGTCGCTATGCTCAGAGAGATGGGGGCCGTGATGGCCGGAGTCATCATGGCTGGACGAACGGGAGCAGCATTCGCCGCGCAGCTCGGAACGATGCAGGTCAATGAAGAGATTGATGCCCTGAAGACCCTCGGGATCTCTCCTATGCAATATCTGGTTGTCCCTCGGGTTGTGGCTCTGATCGTTATGATGCCCCTTCTGTGTCTCTATGCCGATCTCTTAGGAATAGTGGGTGGGGCGGTGGTGTCATCGCTTACGATGGATATCTCTCTGGTGCAGTTTTTCAATCAAGCGGCAACAGCTGTGCATCTCTCTGACTTTTGGCTAGGCGTGAGCAAAAGTTGCATCTTCGGAGTTCTTATAGCGATAGCGGGTTGTCTGAGCGGAATACGATGTGGAAGAAGCGCTTCCGCGGTTGGTACCGCCGTTACGTCAGCGGTAGTGTCAGGTATCGTCGCCATTGTGTTGTGTGATGCCATCTTTGCGATCTTTGCTCAGGTGCTAGGGCTCTAAACGATGCGCAACTCAATGCCTCACATCGTTGTCGAGAATCTCACCATGAGGTACGGAGAGTTCCTTATTCAAAAGGATCTCTCCTTCACGGTGAATAAAGGTGACATCTTTGTCGTTATGGGTGGCAGCGGTTGCGGTAAGAGCACGCTCTTAAAGCATTTGGTGGGACTCGTTGTTCCTTACTCCGGGCGTGTCTCGTACAACGGTAAGAGTTTTTGGGACGCCACGACCAACGAGCGAGATGAGCTTCTGCGTCGCGTGGGGATCCTCTATCAAAAAGGTGCTCTTTGGACCTCAATGACCCTCGCCGAGAACGTGGCGATGCCGCTGTCGCAGTACACGACGTACTCGAAATCGCAGATCGATGAGATCTCCCGGTATAAGTTGGCGCTCGTAGGGCTCTCTGGATTTGAGGACTACTATCCCTCTGAGATAAGTGGTGGTATGCAGAAACGGGCCGGTTTAGCTCGAGCGATGGCGCTAGATCCGGAGGTTCTTTTCTTTGACGAGCCATCGGCGGGGCTTGATCCTATTAGTTCCAAGCTGCTTGATGATCTTATCTTGGAGCTGAATCGGGGGCTGGGAGCCACTATCGTTGTGGTTACCCACGAACTTCCAAGTATCTTCGCTATCGGTTCAAACTCAGTATTTTTGGATGCTGATTCTAAGACTATGATCGCTTGTGGTGATCCTAAAGAGCTATTGAGGACGTCAAAGGATCCTCGAATCCTCCGGTTCTTAACGCGGGGTGAACGTGAGGCATAGAAGTGTATGAGTAAAGAGCCACGATACGCTTGGATCGGAACCTTCGTTGTTGGCGCGGTGTGTGTCATTGTAGCCGCTATTGCGTTTTTCGGTAGAGGACGACTTTTTGAGCACAAGGGAACGTACATCGCGTTTTTTAGTGGATCGGTAAAGGGTCTTCAGGTGGGCGCGCCGGTCAGCTTTCGCG
>CAIXKI010000120.1 GCA_903920005.1 uncultured delta proteobacterium | reverse complement strand
CCCTTTCTCCTACATCATTCCCAACATTCCCTTGACCTCTTCCGAGGGCTCCCAGGCGGGCTGGAAAGTAATCTGAACGATACTTTCCTTTACACCGGGAACGGAGGCCACTTTCGTTTTTACCTCATGCTTAAGCTGAGGCCCTGCCGGACACATCGGGGATGTAAAGGTCATATCGATTATGACGCGACCTTCGTCGATGGCGATGTTGTAAATCAGACCGAGGAACCAGATATCAAGGAACAGCTCAGGATCCTCCACTGTTTTGAGAACCTCAATAATCGCTTCTTTAGTTGGCTCGGATGTTTCGCTCATGCGGGGATCCTACCCTAATTCGACCGTGCAGCGAAGGGGCCTTCGATGCGCCGCTTGATCGCCAACATCGGGGGCGAAAAAGGCGCTCGCGTACGGGCGATGATCGCCATCCCATAGGATGCATAAAAAAAGGCGCGCAGGCCTTACGACCCACGCGCCCGATTCGAGCTGCGCCCGAAATCAACTAGAGAACTCTCTCCTTGAGAGCCTTAGCTGGGGTGAAACGAACCTTCTTCCGCTTTGGAATGTGGATCGTCTCGCCAGTTGCTGGGTTGCGTCCCATACGAGCCTTCGTCTCACGAACATAAAGCTTGCCAAGTCCCATGAGAGGGATCTTGTAACCCTTACGAAGGGACTCAGTTACGAAGAGAGCGATGTCGTCGATAACCTCACGAGCTTGTGAACGCTTCGGAAGTCCGCAGAAAGCGCGAACGTTCTCGAGGAACTCAGACTGGGTGTAGCTCAAAGTCGATGTATTACGAGGCTTTGAAGCAACGCGAGCCTTTGCTGCAGCTGCTGAAGCAGATACTACCTTGCCACCCTTAGCTGGAGCCTTAATAGCCTTCTTAGCTACTGGCTTCTTTGCGAGTTTCTTTACCTTCTTTACTGGCTTCTTTGCCATGGTTAGTTCTCCTAATTACGTTTTTGGTAATAAATACCTTTAGTACTCGTTTCTCGCCCCCGACTGCCATCCCGGAATCTACTTCCGCTCATATGAGCTCAGCACAATCCCAGAAAAAACCTTACGGGACCTAGTGTAACGACTCGAACGGCCGCTCATGGGAGCATCTCGGCCTATTCGTTTCTTCCATACACAACGAGTATCACCACCCCCGTCTCACTCGAATTTAAGCCATTTTACTGAGCAAAAAAGCGAAATCTCAACAGCGGCGGTGAACAATGAGCGATATTAGTTACAACTTTCATAATAGATCAATACAAAATGTGAATGCTCAAACATCAAAACAACCCCCATTTTTGGGCAAAATATGCGTTTGGGATTTATTCTCGACCCAACTTTTTCCTCTTGCGTGGTACGCGGATGTAGAGAAAGGCACGTCGAACAGCGCTCATAGCGCGACAGAGCAGATATTCAGACCGTCGCCATTAGTCAATAAAATCGGGGGTTTTAGAACACAACGCGCATAGCGCCAGCACGGCAGGGATTCTTTAGAGATCGGCGCTCCCCTCGCGCAGGTCAAGCCACCGTGAGGTGTAGCGCCGTCCGTTCGCGGCACCCGCCACCGCCCTGCTAACCTTGATCATAACCCAGAATTAATGCACCCGCCGGCACCGCGGCCGGCGCTCCTCCAATTCATTCCGCGAGATTTGCACCGGGAGGGCCGGCGGCTTCGCCGGCTTGCCGCAACCCGCGACATCAATCACGTCGGAGCATTTGTACCTGCGGCCGGCGAGGCCGCCGGCCCTCCAATCGTTATCGCGACATTCATACCAGCGATATCAAACGCATTACCTGGAGGGCCGGCGGCTTCGCCGGTTCGAACCAACCCGCGACAATCGTACCGGGACGCTCGTCGGGCCTCGATCACCGGACTATTAAGCGCCTACTGCCACCTTGAAGGGCTCCAATCCGGAAGCACCACCTACATACCCCACGAGGGACTCAGCGGCCCTTTCAGGATGCGGCATGAGCCCCACGACATTGCCCGCCTTGTTGCAGATACCGGCGATCGCGTTGCACGAGCCGTTAACGTTGATTGAGTGGTCATCGGCGGCCACACGGCCTGAAGCGTCGCTATACCGGAACACAACCTGACCGTTCTTTTCCATATCAGAAAGCGTCGCGGGATCCGCATAATAGTTCCCCTGAAAGTGAGCAATCGGGCAGGTAATGACCTTTGCCGCAGGGATTCCACTCGTAAAGAAGTTATTCGAGGGTTCCACCTTGATGCTTACGAACTGAGAAAGGAATCGACGCCCGACGTTCTCAAGAAGCACACCGGGAAGGAGCCCTGACTCACACAGAATCTGAAATCCATTACAGATGCCGAGAACCCGACCGCCCTGAGCGGCAAAATCTTTCACGGACTGCATGACAGGGGAAAGCTTCGCCAGCGCCCCAGTGCGAAGATAGTCGCCGTAGGAGAATCCGCCCGGCAACACGACGAGGTCGGCGTTCTGCAGGTCGGTATCACGATGCCAAACAGGGAAAGCCTCTGCTTTCAGCAACCCACCAAAGACGTGTAACACGTCGTGATCGCAATTCGTTCCTGGAAAAACGACGACAGCTACCCTCACGCGACCTCCCTTATCTCGTATTGCTCGATAACGGGATTGGCTAACAAGAGTTTACACACCTCATCCACCTGCGCCTTTGCCTTCTCCTTATCTAGCCCCTCAACCTCAAGCTCGATGACGCGCCCTACCCGGATGTTCCTGAAGGCCTCAAACTTTTTGTCCTTCAGCCCGGTTTCGATCGCCTTGCCCTGTACATCAAGAACACCTGTCTTTAATCGAACGAGTACCTGGTATCGCATCTATTCCCCCTTAGCCGTCGGTTGAAAGCCCTTTATACGAGAGCTCGCGTTAAAATCCTATCAACTTCTCTAAGGTGACGCTTTAAGCTAAACACCTCGGAGATCTCCTCATCGCTAAGCGCCTTGGAGACAACGGGGTCACCTTGAACCCTTTCCTGGAGCGTTGCCCCCCCTTCCCACGCCGCCAACGCGTGCTGCTGCACGAGCTGGTACGCATCCTCGCGGGAGATCCCTTTGTCCACGAGCGCCAACAAGAGGTGCCCCGAAAAAACCGTCCCGCGGGTTAACTCGAGGTTCTCCATCATCCTTTCAGGTGAGACGACGAGATTCTTCACCACACCATTGAACCTTCTCAACATGAAATCGAGGGCGATACACGCATCAGGAACGGCGACTCGTTCAACCGAACTGTGGCTGATATCCCGCTCATGCCAGAGCGCGACGTTCTCAAAGCAGGCCTGCGCGTACGAACGAACGAGCCGCGCGAGACCGCAGAGGTTTTCTGTGAGGATCGGATTACGCTTATGAGGCATCGCCGATGACCCCTTTTGTCCCGCCGTAAATCCCTCCATCACTTCGCGCACCTCAGTGCGTTGGAGGTGACGGATCTCGACGGAGAAGCGTTCTATCGACCCGGCGATTCCCGCAAGCGTTGCCATAAAGTGCGCGTGACGATCTCGCTGAACGACTTGGGTGGCAACGGTCTCAGGACGGAGGTCGAGATTCTTCATCACGAGCTCCTCTACGCTCGGATTGATTCCGGCATACGTCCCAACAGCTCCAGAGAGTTTCCCCACCGAGATATCCTCGATAGCGCTCGCAAGACGGGCATGGTGACGCCTCATCTCGGCGTACCAACCAGCAAGCTTAACACCGAAGGTAGTTGGCTCAGCGTGGATACCGTGAGAGCGACCGATGCATGGGGTATGCCTAAACTCCTCAGCACGGGCTTTGAGCGTGGAGAGCAGCGTCTCGATATTCTTCTGAATGAGCAACCCGGCGCGTCGCATCTGAACCGCAAGGCAGGTATCCACCACATCGCTTGAGGTCATTCCGCGATGAACGTAACGAGAGAGAGGCCCCACATGCTCAGCAACGTTTGTGAGAAACGCGATGACGTCGTGCTTTACCTCGGCCTCGATAGCGAGCACCCGCTCAACCTCAAAAGCCGCCTTGTCATTGTAGGCTTTCAGAGCCTCGGCGGGCGCCTGACCGGCTGCCACCATTCCCTCAAGCGCGTACCGCTCAATGTCTAGCCATATGCGGTACCGAGCGTCGTCCGTAAACAACGCGGCCATCTCTGGGTTCGTGTAACGATCTATCATGCGTTGATTACTACCCCGCCTTGATATGGTTCATCAAGGTAGAGGCACGGCAAACTCTCATAGACGTTGCCGCAGAGCAGGGTTCGAAGGCCCGATCGACGCTCTCGGCACTTATCCAAATACCGGTTTGCGCATTCAAGTGCCAAGACGGGGGTGTTACTATTCTCACTTAAGTGGCCAAGAACTATATGAAAGAGCTCAGGATGCATAACATCTTCAATAAGCTGCCCAGCCGACTCGTTACACAGATGCCCGTGCGTCGAACTGATTCGCTGCTTAAGGTCCCATGTGTAGCTGCACCCCTGAAGCATCTCCTGGTCGTGGTTCGACTCAAGAATAAGAGCGTTCGCCCCCCTAACATGCTCCTGAACGAGCGTCGTTACACGCCCTAGGTCAGTCACTACGACAAGCTTGAACCCCTCGGCGCGAACCACGAATCCGACCGGATCAACCGCGTCGTGGGCGATACTAAAAGGTGTTATATCCACCTCACCGATAGAGAAATCACACCCTGTCGTGAATACCTCGCGGCGTTTCGGCTTCGAGACGTGCTCCATGGTCGCTTCATTCGCATACACCGTCATCCCGTATCGACGGCTTAGCGTAGGGACCCCGTGTATGTGATCGGAGTGCTCGTGGGTCACAAGCACTGAAGTGATCGTAGCTGGGTCGATCTTATGATCCGCTAGACGCTCTTCCGCCTTTTTTCCGGAGAGACCACAGTCGATGAGAATCCGCTGACCAGCGGCCTCAACGAACGTACAATTAGCTTTGCTACCTGAGGAGAGAACTACGAAACGCACCTAGAGATAAGACCAAATTTCGGTTGAGCGAGCAAGGTACATGGAAGCAGCAAATGGAATCGAACACCATAAAATTCAATAACCAACTGAATGCAAGCGGCAACGAATCACAATAACCCAATTGGGTCGCCCATCTAGAGTTTCCCCCGACGCAAAAGAACAATTGATTGAACTATCCTTAATGAAGGAAAGTCTGCAAAACACAACCCTCCCCCGTTTTTTAGCTTCCCGTTATCCGTCGTCCCTCCACGTTGCTAAGGAGCGGACCCCGTCTTTGTGGGGCGTGACATCATGATAGTCAACTCAGGAAGGGGATCTCTCAAGACAAAGGGCAGCCCCGTCTCTTTGAGCGAAGAGATCGGCGAGCTCTTACCAAAATACCTTCCGGCAAGTAACCCAATCGAGGCCTCCGGCCTCACGTAGCGCACATGGCGATACGCTGGTCGAACAAACGGCCTTCCCTCACTCAGGAGACAAGAGAGGCCTGGAAAGTTTACGCCAGCGACGAGAGAACCAAGCAGACTCATCCAGTAGCGGGGATTCATCTCAAGGACCTTCATCTCGCCTCGCTCCTGATCGTAGATGAGATCAAAATTTGCCACTCCGGAATACTCCAAGCCTCGGATCACCCTGTCAGTAATGGCGAGCGCCCGCTCATCATCCACGAACTCAAAGCCCGCAGGAGGTTTATAAGGCGAACGCCCCTGCACAAGCGCCCTCTGAATCGTGTGCGCCAGTATATCGCCGCCTTTACTCAGAATATTACAATCAATAAGCATCCCTTCGATAAATTCCTGAAAGAGTATGTCGCCGGTATCCCGCCGATCCGATGCCCATCGAAGCGCGTCCCTACGGCTGTCAAAGCGACGAATACCATACCCTCCAGAGCCCCGTCGTGGCTTTACCAAGATCGGAAAGCTCAACTCTGACAATCGCTCCTCCACCGATTCTCCCTGCTCGATGTATATGGTCTTCGGATGAGGGATCTCCTTCCGCTCAAGAAACTGAGCAAATCGCCACTTATCTGAAATGACGTCGAACAGTTCACTGGGAGAGAGTGGTGGCAAGGCCGCTATTCGCTCAACCTCCTCCCTGTGATCCGCCAATAACTTACTTGAGGGGATCTCCACCGGAAGAATTATATCTGCCTTGAAGGTCTCAGCAGCGCCTTTTATTAGATTGAGACGCTCTCGATCAAAGTCATCCACTGAGTGGGATTCGAACCCAGCCAGGTGCCTTGAGAAACGTATCGGCGGCCGAGAGTGCCGAGAGAGAGCGCACACTGAGAGACCGGGAACTTGCGATAAGCAACGCAAAACCCTCAACGACAGCTCACTTTCGCCATCGGGCAGAAGAACAGTGCGGCGGGAAATCATCTCGAAACCTCTTTCAATATGTGCCTTGGCAGAAGGTACCGTACCGAAGGAGGAGATTGTCGGATATAAGCGCGGTTACTGCGCGAAAAGAGGGTGCGTGCCCTGGCGGGTAAAAAGGCGCCGCACCTCGTTAAATCAAATAATTATCCCCTACCAATTCAAGCTCTCAAGTTTTGGTGCACAATTGACGAACACTACTTCCGGACACACGGGGGGACACTATGACAAAAAAAACGAGCGGCTTCGCTTCACTTATCCTCGCGTTAATTCCTGCACTTTTTGTGTCATCCCAGGCGATGGCCCAGAACGTACCAAAGGTCTGCTGGAACGTTGCCACTGGAGCTCTCTCAATCCGATTGGCGTGTCTAAAAGCTGGGCATCCACTGGCCCCCAAAGGAGAGACAGCTACCGAGATTCCTACGTCGAAGCCCGGACCACGAGCGTATGGATTTGTCTATGGAGACGGCTCTCTGGACAAATCCCGATCAAGTACTAACGTATCGTCTCGACGGCTACCGAACGCTTCGGTGTACTGCATAAAGGCTCTTGGGGTCGACCCAAAAACGGCGGTGCCGGTCGCCTCAACCGACTTCTCTCTTTCCTCGTGCGCAAGCAACGCTGTCCAGCCAATTTCAAGGCTTGCAAATAGCGGCTGTACGGAAAGGGAATTCGCCTTTAGATTTTCTACCTGCGTTCGAGACGATGAGCCTGCCGAAGAGCAGGGTAATGCGTTTTCATTCATCGTTCCTTAACCACGGCGCCTTTCGGCACGACCCGAGGTTGACAAGAACCTTGTGAGACGCAACGGTCCACATCTGTTCGTTATCGCCCTTTTATTCAGCCCCCATGCTTCGACGCTACACACTACGCGACCTGCATTTCTTCTCATAACATAGGCTGAAGACCACGCGACTGTTTATACCGAGCAGGCAGCCCGCCGACCGATAAGATTATGTATCTTCCGCCTAAAGAGATTAAAGCTGATAGGCTTCACCAGGTAATCAGCAGCCCCCAACTCCAAAGCGGCATCAACGACCGGTACGTCGCCACATCCACTGACCATCAGAACAGGAATGGCAGAGAGTCGACAATATCGTTTGAGCTGCTCAAGCAGCTCAAGACCTGTCATCGACTCCATCATGTGATCGCAGATGATAAGCTGCGCGCCATATTTATTGAGCTTGGTCAGAGCTTCTGCCCCGTCCTGAGCTTCCATCACGCGGGTAATTCCCATCTCGCGCAACATATCGCGAACGAAGGCCCGAGTATGGGACACGTCGTCGACGATCAAAACTTGAGGCTCCTCAGTCATCCCTTCGAACATAGACCCTCGAGTTTCGTAAAAACTAATTGAGCAGGTAGGGTCGGCAAAAATACGCAGAAACTTTAGAAAGAGACACAACGGCCACTGAAACATCGGCACATGCTTTCAAGCACATGCGATTGATTCTGAGGGGCCAGATAGCCCAACGCAATTCCTTTTAGGCGAGTTGATTTAGAACTTCTCGAATAGCGTTTCGTCGATCATTGATCGCGGCAGCGAGGGCCTCAGGAAGTGGGCCACCTTTCTTCCACCTGTCGAGCTCGCTGTCAGCCCTTAGTCCCTGCTGCACGAGGTCTTCGGGAATTGGGCTAATACCGAGCAGCGCGCACGCGATCTGCGTGATGTTGATCGAGCCAGAGTTCCCCCTCTCTTTGAGTCGAAGAGAATCATGCTGCTCCGCCTTCTCTCCGCCTCGTAGTAAAGTTGGGACAGCCTTTCCCGCAGCCACGGTCATGAAACCCGTCTTTATCGCGAAGTTCATACCCCTCTTCCGAGCTTCCGCCTCAGTCAACACTCGTGACCCCTCGTGACGTAACACCACGAGACTCGGACATTCGCGTAATCTCCGACTCGCTTGAATCGCCGAGCTCTGCGCGTGAGTAACTAAGATCGTCATGGAATGCTCCGGTGTCAGCACGCGATCCTTCCACGCGGAGATCTGTAAAGCTGTAGCTCGCACTATCTTCAGGTGTGCTTTGATTCGCTGAACGAGGTTCGGGTCTGGTTGCTCTTGACCAGCGATTCCGGTCACGCCTCGCTCGCGATCCTCTAAAAGAGCCTGCGCCTGACGGTCTGTTATTTTGGTTATCCTTTCGGCTAAGACGAGCGAAACGGAGGGCTGCCCACCGCCCCGGGAATTAATTGTATCCCTGATTCCCAGACATACTTGCCTCTCCCCCTCTTGAAGCGAAACCGCACCTTGGAGCGGAAGTGGATGAACGACTTTTAAATCGGTCGACCAATGCCCTTTACTTTGCGTTGCTTGAGCGGCTACTGCATCCTCCCGCAATTTTGTTTGAGGTGAATCAACCATCAAAAAGGGAACGCTACGCCAGTCAGCTAGAATCTCGAGCCCCGTTAAACCAGAGTCTCCTGTCCCTACTGGGCCTGCACGATGACCGTTCGATTGGCGCTCAGGACGGGTGAAGTTAGGCTGCTTAGGCATGGCGGGGACTCCGGTCTTAATACTGTATCCCTGAGCGTACCACGCAATCGAAGGCAGCAAACGAGCCCCAACACCGTACTGCTTAGGTATCAGATCGAATTAGTAGCTTTTAGAAAATTATTTACAGAGCGGCGGGGCTATCGGAATCCCGGACGACAGCTCGAGCAGTACCAACAACGAGGAGGAGAGACACGCCCCGCGAGCACATTACGGGAGCGTCCAAACTGTGCGTCTCACCTCTCGCCAGGCCCCAGAAAAGTGGTTGATGAGACTATGTCATATGATACGGTCCTTCAGTCTACTCGCGGGAGGCGTATGCAAATATACCGGAAGTTCGTCACAGGAGTTCTTCTCGTTTTAGTATGCGCGGCAAATGTCGCTGGGGCGTCGCCGGATCCCTGCTCTACCCAAGAGCGAGATCTTTCTCAAGCGGAGCGCTCGTTCTCCGCGGCAGAGATTCGATTATCCCAGTCCCAGGAGCGACTCGCGAGACTGGAAGACCAAATCGCCTTTCGTCAGTACGCGTATCAGGCACAGATAGCTCAAGCGGAGGCGAACGCGTCGGCGACAACGGGATTGTCGGGGGGCTTCGTAGTTCGGTGCGTGATCCGAGCGTTCTTCGGATATCAATTCGGGTTTTGCGCGTCACGATCCATGAGTTCGTACATCGGGTCGCAAGCCCGCTCTCGCGCCGTGGTAAACGCGGCCATCCGTCGTTCAAACGCCTACAACACCTTCGCTCAAGGGGCGCTCTATCGCGAGGGGCTGCGGGTAACAAAAGCGCAAGACGAGTACGAAACGAAAACGACGCTCTATCAGACTGCGCAGGCAGCGTATGACCTGTGTCGGGCTACCTCACCTTTATAGTAAGGGGCTATTGTCGGCTATTACGTGCCATAGAAGCAGTACTCCCCACTGTGTTTCACCCTCTCAGGAGTAATCCGGGATGAACGACTTAGACTCCACAGACAAGCGACGCATTATCCGTTCTGACTAACTAAAACCGCTCCCAAAGACTCAAAAGAATCTCGCCCAAAATCAGGCCAATGATGATGAATTCCAAGGTCTCCGACCTTCGCTGCGATGCGCGATCCGAAAGCTTCTGATAAATGCTATCCATTGTGTCGAGCTTTCTTCGAATGCTGGAGTTCCAATCCGGCAAGTGGAACTTCCCTGAGGCGAGCGAATACACTCGAGCCAGATATTGATCGCCCAACAGTTTCAGCGCGTTCTCAACCGCTTCGTATAAGATCGCTGAATCAACTTGAAGCCGGGCCACTTTTCGCAGATCGGCTTCCCCCTTCTTTCCTGTCGTGAGAACCGCGTACGCGCTTTCCAGATAATGATCGAGCTGCTCATCTAAGAAACGCATCTCAAGTAACTCTACGTTACAGAAATCGAGAACCGCCACCACGTCCTCGACCGCACTCCCGAAAAAAAGCGCTCCATTCCAGTCAATGACAGCAAGGTCCTCAGTTCCATAGGAAGTACGAGTGCAGACAGCATCACGAACCTCTTCCTCACCCAATGCCTCGCTTTCCGCGCGGAGCAGCCTAGCGAACTCTCCAGCATGGTCATCAACCATCTGTCGGGCCGTTAGGTCCCCATCAAACTCCTCAAAGTGGTAGAGCGCGAAATCCTCAACTGAATCACCAAGCCTTGGGCGCTGTATCGCGCTACCCAGTTGGTCGACGAGCTGCTGCACTCGCTCTCGCGCGTCCCCCAAGAGCGAGGCGTTATCGTACAGAACCTCACTAAGCTCGATCAGATGTCCGATCGGACCGGCAATATCGATCTCATAACTGACCGAGCATGCCCCAAAGTCAAAGAGCGTGAGTTCAGCCTGGGGTTTGGTAAAGAACTTTCCGACGTTTATCTGCACACCGCTCTGCGAGATACGAAGCGGAGGGGGGTCGTAGTCGAAATACTTCGGAGATTTTCGGTTGCGTCTAAAACGGGTGCGCTCAACCCCCTCCTTTATGCTACGCGCGGCCGCGTCGAGGTCGACCGAGAGGCCCAATTCGAAAGCGAACATGAGGTAGCACCGGCCCTTTCGCAGCACGGGCGCAAGGGGACGGATAACCGAACGAATTCCCGGCATATCGCGAGATTCTTTAGTAGTCACAAGCTCTCCTGTAATCTGTATCCTGCCCGAAAAAGCGAACGTTCATCACGGCTCGGCAGGCCCCCCTATTGTACCCCAACCAGCCCCCCTAGCATAATCTCTTTCCTCAAAATGCACCGTTGTTTTGTATTAAAATTAGGTATTTAGCAGATTGACGACCAAGACGTCGTTTTCTAACCTGCTAACTATGCAGATCGGCACTCGACCCGTTTCCAGTGACCCCACCTATAAGGCCAACACCCAAGCCTTTGAAGAACACCTTACAAAGCTGACCAAGGCTAGAGAGGGCTCTCGCCCTATTGGTTCAGATCCGGCGCTTAAGAAGCACATCGATCGTGGAAAGCTCTACGTGCGCGATCGGATAGCGGCGTTGATAGACCCAGGCACGACCTTCCTTGAGATAGCCCAGCTCGCCGGGCTGGGGCTCTACGATGGTGTCCGAGCTGGTGCCGGGATCGTGACGGGCATCGGCATCGTTGAGGGCAAGGCGTGTATGATCATCGCAAACGATGCCACAGTGAAGGGTGGAACATACTTTCCCCTGACTGTAAAAAAGCATATCCGGGCGCAAGAGATCGCTTTGGAGAACAAACTTCCGTGTATCTACCTTGTAGATTCAGGGGGTGCGTTCCTTCCTCTCCAGGACCAAGTTTTTCCAGACCGCGAGCACTTTGGTCGCCTCTTCTACAACCAGGCTCAGATGAGCTCTCACAGCATACCCCAGATATCCGTCGTCATGGGCTCCTGCACCGCCGGTGGCGCCTACGTGCCAGCCATGAGCGATGAAGCGATAATCGTTCGCAATCAAGGGATGATATTCCTCGGAGGCCCACCACTCGTAAAAGCAGCGACCGGACAGGACGTCACCGCTGAGGAGCTGGGCGGGGGTGATGTTCACTCACGAATCAGTGGAGTGACAGATCACCTCGCGGAATCGGATCACGACGCCCTCCGTATGGCTCGTCGGAGCGTCGCGACTCTCGGGAACATAACCCCACAGAGACTCTCTAGGTCCACTCCACTGCCGCCCCGCTTCGACGCCAGAGAGATCCCGGGGCTCATCCCCAGCGATCCAAAACAATATTTTCCGATTCGAGAGATCCTAGCCCGCATCATCGACGACAGCGAGCTTGATGAGTTCAAGGCCAACTACGGCGAGACGATTATCTGCGGATTCGCGAGAATTGACGGCTACACGGTGGGCGTCATCGCGAACGATGGCATCCTCTTCTCTGAAAGCGCGCTTAAAGCGGCCCACTTCATTCAGATCTGCGAACAGCGAAAGATACCGCTCGTGTTCTTCCAGAACATCGTAGGCTTTATGGTCGGAAAGGAGTACGAGCACAAAGGGATCGCCAAGGACGGCGCTAAAATGGTTACCGCCGTCGCCTGCGCCAAGGTACCGAAGTACACCGTTATCGTTGGCAACTCCTACGGCGCTGGAAACTACGCGATGTGCGGACGTGCCTATCAACCGAGGCTCCTGTGGTCGTGGCCCCAATCACGTATCGGAGTTATGGGCCCGGACCAAGCGGCCGGTGTTCTGACACAGGTAAAGCGCGATAGCGCCGCTGGTCGCGGAGAGAAGGTGGACGAAGTAGCTCTCGAAAAGTACCACGCAGAGATAAAGGGCAAATACCAAGAGCAAACGACCGCGATCTACGCAACCGCCCGACTCTGGGACGATGGCATCATTACCCCATCCGAGACGAGATCCACCTTAGCGCTCGCGCTCTCTATAGCTGATATCGAAACACCCGCCGAACACAGAGTCTTCGGCACGTTTCGAATGTAAGGAACCTCGATGACAGCTCGGCGAAAGATTACCAGGGTGTGCGTCGCGAATCGCGGTGAGATCGCCCGTCGTATTATTCGCACCTGCTCAAAGATGGGGATCGAAACGGTAGCGCTCTACACAACGGTTGATGAACATGCCCCGCACGTTCGAGAGGCGACCTACGCTGAGCCGATCGGCGCGTCCACCGCGTACCTGGACGCGCAAGCTGTCATCGAGGCGGCAAAACGCGCCAAGGCTGACGCCATCCACCCAGGATATGGATTCCTCTCCGAGAACGCCGACTTTGCCGCTGACGTAGAGAGGGCCGGCATTACGTGGATCGGTCCTTCCGCCGAATCGATCCGAAAGCTCGGTAGCAAAACCGCCGCCAAAGAGCTCGCCCTAAACGCAAAGGTGCCCATGTCACCTACGCTCCTCCTCTCCGGCAAGAACGCGAAGGAACAGGTCTCTCAGATCGTAGCGTTTGGTAAGAAGGTCGGCTTTCCTCTAATTATAAAAGCCGCGGCTGGTGGCGGTGGTCGAGGGATGCGATTTATCAACGGCGACCAGGGGATTGAATCAGAGCTAGAGAGCGCCCGGCGAGAATCGAAGAAAGCATTTGGGAGCGATGAGGTATTCGTCGAGAAGTGCATCACTCCGGCGCGTCACGTAGAGGTCCAGATCGCGGCGGACTCTCAAGGGGTCGCCATCGCCCTCGGATCACGCGACTGCTCACTCCAGCGAAGCAATCAAAAAATCATTGAAGAGGCTCCTGCGCTCCACCTCGCTGCTGGCGTAGAAGCTGAGATGTTCAAAGCGGCGTGCGCGCTCGCCAAGGTCTCGGGATATACCAATCTGGGAACAGTCGAGTTCCTGTACGGCTCCGACGGCGGATTCTACTTTCTTGAGGTAAATACACGCCTCCAAGTTGAACATCCGGTGACAGAGGCCGTTACAGGACTCGATCTCGTTGAGTTGCAGATTCGCCTCGCTCGAGGAGAGTCGCTCGCTGAGTGTGAGATCACTACAACACCAAAACAGAAAGGCCATGCGATAGAGGCGCGATGGTGCGCCGAGGAATACACGACCACCTTCGTCACCTCAACCGGGATCGTGCTCGACGCCTGGGTTCCCCCGACAACAAAGAGCGGCGCGCCAGTGCGATTCGATTCCGCGGTTGAGCCGTGCACTGAAGTGACACATCACTATGATTCACTCATCGGGAAGATCATCGTCCACGCGTCGGATCGAACCAAAGCCATCTCCGCTCTCGAGGAAACCCTCTCTCAATCACGCATAAGCGGGGTGAAAACGAATCGTTCACTCCTCCTTCACCTGCTTCGCACCAAAGAGTTTCGATCGCTTACCCACTCAGTTCAAGGGACCGCGGCACTCCTCCCCTCCGCTGACGACACAACACAATTTGCAGCCTTTGCGCACGCTGTAGCAGCGGCCATCCGATGCGCAACCCCGCTATCGACCTGGGTACACAACTCCCCGTGGATCAAAGAATTCGCGGCTGACGCGGCTCTCACATTCCCGTGGACAACCAGCGTTGGCTCATCAGTCATCACCTCGAGCACAAAACGCGCAGATTCGGGCCTCGTGGTCTCTATAACCACAACCCCTTCGACGATTCATACCATAGCAATCGTCGGAGAGGTCATAACACAGGGTACAAAGAGCGCGGCTCTCATCTCTCTCGATGGTGGAACACCTTTCGACGCGATCCTCCTCCGAGACGCGCGAAACTATTGGATACACCTCCCCTCGGGTACGGCTGTGCTCCACGAGGAAGCGAGCGCCGGAGGCAAGCGAGACGCTCTCGACACAGGGAGTAGCAGCATTATCCGCTCTACAATACCAGGTCGCGTTGCTGCTATTTCAGTCACCGAGGGGGTTCGCGTGCAACAGGGAGACGTTATGCTCGTACTCGATTCGATGAAGATGGAGCACCCAATCCGCGCGCCAATTCAGGGCACTATTACATCGCTACCTTGCAAGGTAGACGCGATCGTACAGTCAGGCTCCGTCCTCGTTATCATCGACCCGGAGTGACTCACGTATCGGCCCCGACCTACTTTCACCCCGGCGCGTCATTGCACAGATCGGTGAGCAACATCAACGCATTGGAATCTTTCTGGTGCTTGGAGGTCGACCCTAGGAGAATCTAAATTATAGGGAATAGGATCATTGTTATCGCCCAAAGATAGGAACATCAATCCACTTTTTATAGCGAGCTGATCTGCGGGGCCGACTGTTCAGGGAGCTCCCGAGGCGTCCGAAAGAATCTACTTGTGCTGGCCATACCCGTTTCAATCGAGCTAGCGGGTTGCCTGGTGGAAGCGCATGGCAGATACATCGCTACATCTTAAAAAATCGAAGTTGGCAAAGTGATATTCGGGATTATCGCCCGACACCTGGCCATTCGCGGGGCGCATCTACCGAATTGGTCAGTAATTTCAAGAATTCCATCCGCGCTCGACGACCCATCTCACCTTCGGCTAAACGAGGCGGAGCCGCCCCTTAAAAAAAAATAATAACGATTGACGGTATGATCCTTTTTATCGATGCTCAGATGAGGGATGTTGCGCACGCCAGCGTTGGTTCAGGGGGAAAGGATGAAACTAAGCGACTCGTTATTTGGCTTGAGAAGCGGTGGCCGGACCCGGCGCCAAGATTTTGGCAAGGCGCTTGTGGTGGGAGGAGCGCTCTTCGCCCTCATGGTAACCGCGAGCACTCCAACTCTCGCGCAATCAAAAAAGACAAAGACACTCAGCGCCTTTAAAGGGCGCGCGCTCGTAACGGTGCCAAAGACAACCAAGAAGCCTTCAAAGCTCTACTCGAACCTCCTGCTCGCCCAACCAACCGACGCCACCAAGAAGTTCGCTCTCTACATCTCTAGCGACCCCCTGGGCTCAGACGAAGTGAAGATGAAGAAGAAAGAGCTCGGCGATTCTATCCAGACTCGCCTCCAGGGAGACGGGTACACGATCCTCTCCTTCAAGACTCAAGGGCTCACGTACACCGCCAACATAGAGGGATTCACCGAAGTCCCGTGGCAGTCAGTCGGAACCGCTCCGGTTCGAGGCATAGCGAAGTTTACTCGAACAGCGGACAAAAAGCTCATCGGCACCCTCCTTCTCTGCGACCCTCCCGCATGGGAATCCCCTGACGTTAAGGGATACAAAACGGCCGTCCTCAAAACAAAAGTTACTCAGCGAAAATAATTACTCTCGGAATAACCTATGAAAAACACCTCTCGATTCATGATATCGCTTCTCGCGTTCTTCGGAGTTATCGCAACACCGAGTATCAGCATCGCGGGAGGAGGAGGTGGTGGCTCAAAGTCAAAAGTTAATGTTCGGGTGAAGAATATGACCACGAACACGGCAAACTCGCCGCTCGTGGCCATCGAGACAGTCGCTGTGGGAGATCCTAACAACGATCCAATCGTGTTGAATAGCGAGCCAACCGGCCAAGTGACCAACTCATTCCGAATGGCGAAATTTGAGGTTACGATAGCCGACTACGTTACCTTCCTCAACACTGTAGCCAAGCGTGGAGACGGTGCGAACGCCTCTGTTGTAGCCTCTTTGTATGACTCTCGAATGGCGACAGACTCTAACGTCGCGGGAATCTCCCGCGGTGGCGCTGGCACCGAGAGCTCACCATACGCGTACTCCGCTATCGGGGATCCCAAGAAGCCGATTGCGTACGTTGACTGGTTCAGCGCGGCGCGATTCGCTAATTGGATGCACAACGGGGCGACCGCCACGGCCGACATTGAGACGGGCGCGTACAATCTTGCGGGAGGATTCAGCGAGTATGTCTCCCGAGAGCCAGGCGCAAAATGGTGGATTCCAAGTCATAATGAGTGGTTCAAGGCTGCGTACTACAAAGGTGGAGGAACATCCGCCGGCTATTGGATGTTTCCAACACGCAGCGATACTGTATGCCAAAACACGCCAAGCACAGGATCGAACCACGCAAACTCTCTCTCGCTTGGGTTGTACGCCATAACTCAGCTTGCGACCCTCGATACCCTTCAAAACTACCTTACAACTGTCGGAACATTCGCAAACGCGCCAAGCGCGTACGGTACCTTTGACCAGGGCGGAAACGTTGAGGAGTGGACAGACTCAATGGCTTCCTCTGCCTTCGGGCTTTCGAGATACACTCGAGGTGGCGCGTGGAACACGGGTGGACTGAACGATGACGTTAATCCGATTCCAACCGCGCTTCCGACTGATAGATCGAACAAGAGTGGCTTTCGCCTCGCTCGCTCCGCTACGGACACGGGCGCGTCAACAGCTAGCTCAAGAACATTCAATGTGGCCGTTGGCAATTCAAATCCGAACATCTTTCGAGTTTTATTGCCCGGACAAGTCACACAATTTAAGGTCAACAAAGGCACGTATACCGTCGTAGGCGCTGACCCCGAAGTTACTAGCATCACTCAATCTGTCCAGCTCAACACCGGGTCTAAAAAGACGATCTACGTTGAGCTTTCCGGGGATGGAACTCAGCTCTCTATTGTAGATACGCCGACCAATAGATTCTAGCACAACGGTGGGACACCAAGATGATCAGGAGTTCTCTGGCAGCCGCCACCCTTGCCGCGGTCGGAATTGTTGCCCCTAGTTTTTGGTGGTTGACTCTCTTTGGTCTATCACTCTTTTTCGGGATCCTCTTCTCAGGCACGCATCGAGCAACTCAAGCGTTTTACCTCGGCGCTATTTTTGGATTGGTTACGGGCTGCGCCGGCACTCTTTGGTTCTGGGACACTCTGCCGCTCTCATTTCTTGGGATTCTCGATCCGTCCACGCAACGTGTAGCGATAGCGATGACATGGCTATACGTAGGCGGTAGTCTCGCTCTCTCCGTACCCTTTGGAGCCGTCGCTATCTTCAAAGCCAGGAACACAGCGCTCTTCCCGATTATCGCCGGCCTTATCTGGACAGCTACGGAATACTTTCGGATGTGGGGATTCGCGCTCACGACGTGGGGGCCGAAGTCCTTGCTAGGACCTCACTTCTCTTCAGCGGCGATCGGTTACTCTTTAGCTGAAGAGCCTCACCTCCTTCAGCTTGCGGGTCCCTT
>CAIXKI010000119.1 GCA_903920005.1 uncultured delta proteobacterium | reverse complement strand
CAACGCAATTAAGGAGCTCCCCTTCGACGGAAAAGTTTTAGCGATGAGGGCTGTCATAGCCGCTTACGAGCAGTTCGACTCTCTAGGCGCTGGTATTACTGCCTTGCATATAGGGTTATTTTCATCTGCGCTTCGGGAGCGTTTCGGCAACGAGAGCAACCTGATCATGACGCATCTGAGAAAATTGACCCTGGCGTTTATTGAAAATAAGCACCTCGGGCTGAATACTTTTGGAAATGTTCTACGGGTAACTCTCGAAGAGCGCTCCCTTCAGACGCTTCTATCCCATGCCCTCCTAACCCACTTCACAACCCAAAATGCGGGTGAGCAAGCGACCACGCTGCGATTTCTTAGAGATGAAGGGCAGCACAACGACGTCCCATTTCTTGATCATGTCATGTATGAGAGCGACCGACGAGAGGCTCGGGAACGATCCCGAAATGTGATTACACGCTCTTTTAAATACGGACTCTACGCCTTCGACCGACTCAGCGGTGAAACTCGACGACCGTCCCGCGACACTCCGTCCCTATTTCATAATTTTGGAAAGGAGAATTTCGAAGATTGCTTCCAGCTATACACGAGCAATAACGACCGAACCCCAGGCGCAGGCTACTACCTCAGTGGCGTGAAACTCGACAAGTTGTTCTTCTCGAATAAGAAGTCCAAGAAGGCGTATGAAGATAGCTTTGCCACGTATGGCAAAGCTTTCGAGCAGTTTCCTGACACAACATTCTTTTTCATGCGGGGCGGGATCGTTGTGTTTCATCGCGGTCCTGAATATCGGCTTCCGATCGCCTCAGACGTCGACGAACACGGGCGATACAAGCAAACGGAGCCATACTGCCTCTACATCGCAAACGACCACTTTACCGGAGGACTCGAGCTCGCGGCGCTTCTTCCGGCAAAGATCGTTCAGCGATACATAATGCCGGCGATTCAATTTGACGGAGCGCGGCCCGAACCAGGCAGCCACCCCGATCTTGCGCAACCAGGGTTCAATCTTGACTCACTCGCGAAGAGATCTCTCGAAGCGGGCCTCCCGCCCCTTATGCTAGCGAACATCTCAACAGGTTTTGGAGGAATGGTCGCCGCGTATCCAAAAGGCTCCGCGCCTTACTATTCTTGGGAACCGGAGCTCGATAAGGCGGGTCTAATGTGGCGAGACGCACGCAAACGGGTGCACCACGCATGGTACGTCAGAACAGCCGAACCCTTTAGACACGAAACGACTTGGGAAGAGGCGAGTCGTCTGCGAGTGGAGATTCTAAAACCTCTTGCCGAGGGTTGTAAGAAGGTCGCAACCGCGGCTGAGGGACTCCTCAATCTCCTAGACCTCTTTACCTTTCGATATGACGCGTGGAAGGTCGACCTAACGCCGGGCGCTCAACAGACCCCTCGAATGCTCAAAGCAGCGGCGGAATGGCATCGATCGCTGCACGCTCGCAACGCTCCTGAAAAGGATTTTCCTTTTCTGTGCCGTGTCAACCGTTATAATTGGAACGAGCGTCCCGAGATAGTGCTCGATACATTCTCATGGGAGCTCAACCTAGGAGACGGAAAAACGAGAAAGTTACCAGCAGCACAAGAAGTAGCGGAGATGCTGTGGGCTAGGCACGTCGCCCCTCGTGTGACGTTACTTGACGGAGATAGTAGAGCTGAAACGGATTCAACATTAGTCTTTTTACCAAGAGACCTTGTGGTGTAAACAGGGGGGACTAAAAATGAGCGAGGGGCTATGTCTAATCTTAATTATTCCCAACGACCCGCAACGATGCAAAGCCTAAGCATGCCGCGGTTATCACCAGCAGCTCCGGAGACTCCGACGGCTCCTCCAAAACCCGATACGGCACCAAAAGACCCCCCCGTTCGCCCTCATACTCCTCCATCACCGGACAAACAGCCGTTACCACTCCCCGATAAGGCTCCGAGTAGATGTCCGATGCCGGGATGTTAATCCCGCAACTATGATCGCCTTATCTCCTATCGACGCGGCACTTGTTTTCTCACTCATTCCTCCTGCTATGACGTGCCTAGGGCTCGTCGCCGCCCTCACGGTCTTCTATCGCGAGAGGAGTCGTAGCGCTCCCTTGGCGCTCCTCTGTCTTACCATCTCGCTTTTTTCTGCCTCCCTCTATGTCGATGCTCCACTGCGATACATCCTCATACCAACGGGCCTGCTCTCGCTCTTCATCGTAAGACGCATATCGCCCAAGGCGCAGAGCATCCCCGTGAAAGCGCTCGAGTCAAGAAACCTGGCGACTCTGCTCATTTGCGCGACGTGTCTTGGGCTGCTCTTCCACAATCTCGATTCATATTCCTACAAACCCCTTGTATGGGAGGCAGTTGTCATCAAAGGGTTCCTCACAGAGCTTACCGACCACGTATCGATAGCGCACCGGCTCTACTCGCGTCTTTTGTGGTCAGAGGGGCTCTTGAGCGAGGGCAATCGCTCCCTCCTATACGGATTAGTAACCTCAGGGCTACTCCCGTACAGCCCGTCTATGTTCACCGCTCGAGTAGCGTCCGCCACGTGGACGGCCATTGGACTTGCGGCACTCTACGGAATGATGCGGCACCTCTTTAATCCCTCAATAGCAACCATCGCTCTAGCGGTATGCGGATTAAACGAACTCGTCCTCATCTTCGGTCGATATGGAAGCTCGATTGCGGGAACATTTTCTGCTCTCATAGTGGCGTTTTGGGCCTGTTCAGCTCTCGTTTTGAAACCTCGCTACAGACTTGCGGTTGGGGCGTCTCTGGCGCTTTTCATCACGACTCTTGGTTATGCTCCCGCTCGGCTCATGGTCATGATGCTTACACCCCTTACGGCTGCAGGAATTATCATCTGCTCAGCCACTGAGATACGAAAAAAGGTTTTTGTCGCGACAACGTTCTGCCTATGCATCGCGGGGATCGTGTACTGGCAATCGATGCATGGGCGGGTAGGTATGTTTACATCCGCCCGACAGGAGCATATTCCCGGCATGTTCATTACCGGCTATTGGCCAGATTTCTTGCAATCACAGTGGCAAGCCCTAAAAAACCCGTCTCGAATTTTTAGTCTCAGTGACTACATAACTTTCTCGAAACCAATCATCGCAAAACTTACCTGGCCGAACTTAGTAACAGTACTCTCACCATTCCGTCCAGAGACGCGAGACCCTGCAGCTTTTGAAGCGGACCCGATGTTTCTTCGGTTATATTCTCCTTTGTTATTCCCCTTCCTCTTGGTTGGAATGGTGACGCTGCGGCGGTTTCAACATCGGTGGCTTGGAGCAACACTTTGGTTGTGCACGTTGTGGACCATCGGAATACTCCTTCTCACCAATCGAATCGATTCATATCGCGCTGCGTTCCTGATCCTACCGATATCGATATGGACGTCTGTAGGACTCTACCAATTCTTCGAGAGCATTCGCCAAATCGCTTGCGGAAATATCATTGTCCTCCTTGGATGCGTCGCAGCGCTCTCAGCAACTATAGCGGCCCGCATCCCAGCCCTTGATCGGCCCATCCATGAACGCCTCATAACCAAGTCGGTGGGCCTACCGCTCCTCTCTAGGCTGCCGAATAACTCAATACTAGGTCTAGAGCCTGCGGACTTCCGAATCTTGGCGGAGCTCTCCCTAGATACCCAAGAGCGCCTCAACCACTCTGAAAAAACCGCGAAACGATTCCTCTTACCTGAGGAATATGAAGCTCTCCGCAGCTCGGAGCCGCAAACAATGGAGCGCTTCAATAGAGAGCTACAGCAGGGCGGCGCTCTCGTGCTCGGCCCAGCGCGCAACTTTACCGCCACGGTGACAGAGTTTATCCGCCAAGGATTTCAAGTACTCCCTCTCGACACCCCTCAAATGAATCTCTTCATCATTGTGCACCCTACGTACTCGAGCGAAGTACTTGTAGGGACAGTGCCCGCTGGATGATAAAAACTCGAAAAAATGATGGGCGGGAGGCAACTCTAATCTGTCGCCTCCCGTCTACTTAGTGGGCCACCTCGCCGGAAGAACCTCGCACGCCCTTACCTTCACCCAAACCGCGCCGAGCTTCCGACATCGCTTTGGTATAAAGACCCATCATGAGAAGCGTCGGAGCCCACTCTCCGACGAAGATCGCGTCATGCCGCCGGCCCATAAGCCGAAGCAAAAGCGACGACCCCACCGACAGGGCCGCTGCGGTCGCAAATGTTCGGGGAGATAACGCTTCCACCCGTTCAAAAACTCCCTCGATCAACTCGTATCTCGACTTCTCTGTTACTTTCTTGCCGTGTTCCATCTCTTGAGTTTGCATAGTCCCCCCTCTAATAAGACGCGCTGAGTATAGAAATCGCCCCCAGGAAGGAACATGATCGTTCGTACGCACAAGACCAGACAGTCCCATCACTACACTCACTTGTCCCCCGTACGCTGTGTGAGTCTCGCCATATCGATAATTCATCACACGGCGCATCCTCGCGTCGAAACCGTCATCACGTGAGGTGCGCAATGACAATTATCTGGACAATTTTCATCGGCTTCGTAATCGGACTTATCGCTCGAGCAGTGTTACCGGGGAGAGACCCAGCAGGATTTATCATAACAACCGTGGTCGGAATCTCCGGCGCCTTGATCGGTTCGCTGATTGGTCGGGCGCTTGGTTTTTATTCAGAGGGTCAACCCGCGAGCTTTGTTATGTCTGTCGTGGGAGCTGTCGCGCTTCTCGCCGGATACCGTTACATGGTTCCAGCGACGTCAGTTGGTAAGCCATAGGACAATCGGAATAATTTGGTCTTATGTCAGGACTCCCGGATTCTTCGGGTGTGCGCCCGAATCCCTCGAGCAGTGCCTGCGCGTTTCAAGGATCGCGGGAGTCGGCACATGGGACTTTAAAGCTGTTAGCGGGCCTGTTACTGATAGGATTTATCGCCGCGCTGTGGTTTATCTTCCATCCATTCGTAACGCCCCTTTTGTGGGCAATCGTTGTTACGACGGCGACATGGCCAGCGTATCTCCATCTTCGTCACACGCTCCCGTCACCTCTTTACCTTGCGCCACTCGTCGCTACGTTTATCTTAGGAATTATATTCCTCCTCGTTATACTGCCCCTTCCACTACAACTAACCATTGAACTGCGAAGAATCGGTGACAGCCTCAAAGAGCTTGACCTTGTTCAGATACAAGAGACCTTTGGGTCTATCCCACTAGTCGGACCTTTGCTTGTCGAAACACTCACTCCCCTGCTGCATGAATCCTCGGCGCTCGGAGCCCTCTTTGAGGCACACCCCGCAAAGATACTCTCGTTTGCAGGCAGCGCGGCTCGAGGGATCGCCCTCACCCTCGGAAATCTTCTGTCGTCTCTCATTGGGTGTTACGCCCTCTATCGCCACGGCGAGCGACTTCTCGGACAACTCAACAGTGCCCTCCTTAATGTAGGGGGAGAGAAGATACCCAAGGTACTCGAAACAGTTCATCCCACCGTACGTGGGGCAGCATATGGTGTCGTTGCAACCTCTGTCTCTCAAGGGATCCTGGCGGCAATCGGATATTATTTTTTAGGAGCACCCACACCACTCCTACTCGGAGCGGTTACGATGATAACCTCTCTCGCTCCATGGGGCGCTCCGCTCGTCTACTTTCCCGTCGCCGCGTACCTCCTACTCTTCACTTCACTCCCTTGGTACTACGGCATAGGGTTAGTGATTTGGGGAGTATGCGTTGTCAGCAGCATCGACAATCTACTGAGACCCCTCTTCATCAGTCAGGCCACAAGCCTCTCTCCTATACTGGTATTCATCGGAGTCATTGGCGGAATCTTGTCTTTCGGCCTATTAGGTATCTTTGTTGGGCCTGCGCTCATGGCCATAGCCCAACTCTTGTGGCTAGACCTCGCCAAGCCGGTTGAGCAGAAAGTTCTATAAAACCGGGCTTTTGACGCACCACCCCCAACAGTTCTAGTATGCTATCGGGGCCATGGCCCACCAACACAAAAACAAGTAAATTCATGCGGTTAACGCTACCCCTTGCGGCACTCTTCATCCTCTTTGGTCTCTCAGGTGGCACCTGGCATCTGTGGAGCACAAATCTCGTCGCCATAGCACCGGCCGGAAGGTACCTCGTCATCCCCGGAATTATCCTTCTCGCACTCTCGATCGGCCACAAAGTGCTCACCAAAAAGCGCCCTCTCATCTCGCTGGACGAACTCTCTCATCCCACCGTGTGGTGCGCTGGTGTCGCCGCGCTCTTCTTTTCAGACTGGCTGACCAGACCGTACTCGCTTTTTCAAGGTCCAGATATTCGCGGAGAGCTCTTCTTAGGCGCGCTCATCGTGTGGGGGCTCCTGAAGAGAGGATGGAGACCCTTACTCTTACTACTACCCGCAATCGCCTCACTCCTTGCGACGTGGTCATTCTTCCTACGCTCAAACGGCACGCTCCTCTTCTCCGATGACCACACGATGTTTCTCTTTCGGCTCAAGCTCCTCAAAGAGAATTTTCCATTCATTCCATTTTGGTTCCCATTGTGGAACGGCGGTATCGACGCTCGAGATTTCTTCGCGACTGGCGCGCTCAACGCGTTTTTCATATCGGCGCCTTTAGTCTACGCATTCCCCGTTGAGCAAGTGTACAACCTCATCATCGCGCTCTTCCTCTGGGTAGTCGTACCCCTCGCAAGCTACCTCACCGCGCGAAAATTTGACTCGGATAGATACGTAGCGGCTGTAGCGGCGCTCCTCTCTATGAGCACGACCCTCTTGTGGTACCGCTGGGCTCTTCAGTACGGGACCGTAGGTTTTATTATTAGCTCCGCGATCCTCCCCCTCGTTTTTGCCCTCGCAACGCGGTTTATTGCAAGAAGCGATTTAACCTGGAAGGAAGCGCTCGCGTTCATCCTTACCGTAACGCTCATGCTACTATGGTCTCCCTCAGGAATGGCGCTCGCGCCTCTCGCGCTTATCGCCTTGCCGAGGCTTAAAACGATCCTCTCATCGCGGCGCCACCTTCTCACCATACTACTCATCATCGCGGTCAATCTCCCCTGGATGATGATGATGTGGAAGGTTTCTGGAGTCGGAAGATTCCTTAAATCGGAATCAGCGGTGGTGGCTCATCAAACGATCACGCAACCTCCAACAAGCGATAAACCTGATGCGACCCAACCCTCCCAACCGTCGGGTACTCACTATCGACACCGCGCGGGCGGCCTTGAATTCAAGAAGAGCCTGAAGCGATGGCAAGAAAACGCGGTTTCGATGAACCCCCTCATCTTTGTGCTCGCGTTACCAGCTCTCGCCACCCTTCCCGCGGCGCTGCGCCTCTCCTACGCCATGATCACTGGATGGCTCTTCTTCTTGGGAACCTTTGGAGTCTCTCTAAAACCACAACTAGAGCTCGATCGCATGATAGTCATCGCGACAGTAGTACTCTGCTACCCAGTTGCCCGTTTCATCGTGTCAGTATTCAAGCAGGCTCATACCTCGAAGCTTATGAAAGCCTCGGCCGTAACGCTCGGAAGCTTCCTTGTCATAGGCCCTTTCACAACCACCTCGATCCTCATGAACCGCTCACATATTCACTATTTCTTCGCGACCCCAGGGGTTCAAACATTAACTGAGACGATAGAACAGAACGCCAACGGTGGTCGCGCGCTCTTTAGCGGCTGTGTACTGCACGAACTAAGTGGAGGGCACCTCGCCCCCCTTCCGTTCTGGGCAAAGACTCCACTGATAGCGTCAAGCTATGCGCACAACATTTGGCGGTACGAGCAACCGATACCGAAGAGTTTTATGGACCAAGGTGACGAGGGTATCCGAAGATTCTTTGATCTCATGAACGTCACGGTAGTCACCGCCCACGAGCCTTATTGGCGCAAATATTTCATGGAACGCTCCGCCGAGTACAAGGAGATAGGTCGGCAGGAGGGATTCATCCTCTTTTCGCGAATCAATACGAAGCCCTCCTACGTGATAGAGGGCGAGGCCGTAGATATCCGACAAGATACGAATTCGGCGCACTTGACTCCGCGTTCGGAGCGGGTAGTGCTCTCCTTCAAATACTTCCCTTTCATTAAGAGCTCTCACTGCACGATTAAGCCGTTTTTCGCTGCTCCTGACCTGACCCTCATAGAGCTCTCGGGGTGCACCCCGAACACATCCGTCACGCTTGAGAGTATCAACCCACTTGAGCGCCTTTTGAGTTAGCATCCATGAATAGTTCTCGCCTGCTCTGTTTGGTTATCTTTCTCATTTCAGCGCTGCTTTTGTTTGGCTACATCGGAGGACTAGCGCCCGTTGAGCTATCACAGGGCTCGCCGTTACTGGGGTGGACGCCAACGGTTAATCTGGAGACAAACCAGTATCTGATGTGGCGCGCAGATGGTCTCTCACGACTTTTCGCTCCCTTCTTCCCCATTCGAGATGCCCTCAAACCCATCCTGATGAGCATCCTTATCCTGCTATTCGGAACGTGCCTGGTATGTCGCGTTGCGTTTGCCTCCGCGGGAAAGAACCCGAGATGGGGATGGATAGTGGGATTCATCCCTGTGCTGATAACCCTCGGGGTAACGGGGGCTGACTCCGTAGTAGTGGGAGCCCTTGCGTGGATTCCCCTCCTCTCGCTTCTCCTCTCCGCGATATTTCTTGTAGGTAAGGCAGGGCTCCTTCGAGCGGCGCTTCCTCTTATCGTTATTTCGGGGGTGGTCTCCCTGACCTGCGCCACCAGCGCAAACCACTTAGCACCTCTGGCCGCCTTTTGCGCGGTGCTCCTCGCTCAACGACTTCAAGGAGAAGCTGGAGCACTCCCCTCGTCTTCAAGCTCTCTCCTCGGTATCGGCATCGCTATAATCCCAGCGCTCGTGATGGTAGCTACTATTCCAGTAGCGCCTTTTCCCGATTATCCCCAGCTTGGTCACGTCGTTCCGGATGACGGACTTTCGGGTATTATTCGCCCCCTCATCGGGATCGATTATCCCATCCAGGTATTGGATCGAACGATAATTAAGTCATCTTTCTCTCTCATGAGCGTTGCAGTCGTGGTCCTTTCTCTGTTAGCTCTGGTTGTATCCGGCATGAGTAGCGCCCTCACTCTTGCCTGCATTCTCGGGATACTTGGAGTCCTCGATACCGTGCTACCCGAGGCCTCCGCGCAAATCGCGCCAATCGCCGCGCTCAGTAGATTGATCCCCTGGGGGACCACGGTCGCGTACACCCCTTATCTCGTCGCTTTTGGAGCATGGCTCCTCTCAGTCACGGTCATCACTACATCAAAAAAAATTGTAGCTATTCCCGTAGTGGTAACTCTTCTCATTGTAGCACAAGCATCACAGACACGAGGCTATCCATACGAAATTCGAAGATACAGCTATGCTAGTATCACCGAGGTCTCCCCCTCGGCCGCCGTGGTGAAACATATTGCTCAAGCTATTACCGCCGACTCGTCAGAGATGCTTAAGAGGCCCCTGTTACAGGGCTTCACGCCATCAGGGCAATCACTTGGAAAGTTTTCGACATCTCTCAAGACATCCCTGAATCCCTTTCAAGGTACTCTCGCCGCGGTCACCGATGGAGATCCGAAGACCCGTTGGACCACTGGCCAAAGTGCTCAGCACGGTGACGAGATAGTCGAAATAATCTTTAACACGCCCACCCTCGTAGGAGGGATCGAGCTTGATACCGGCGAATTTACGACTGATTTTCCGCGGGGATTAGAGGTTACAGGCACTAGCGCAACTCAAGATGGCACGACGTGCGCGGCTTCATTTCCATCGTGGCAAGGGTCCGTGACGAGAACTCCAAAAGGGTCGCTCTACTTTACAGGACAACACGACGTACAGGTTATCTTTCCTGCTCCCTGTCTCTTAAAGAGTCTCTCAATTAAACAGACCGGCAAGGCCACTTTCGATTGGTCTATCGCGGAGATAAGGATCCTGAACTAGGCAGTATTAATAAGCGCAGTTTGTGCCGTCGCCTCTGAATGTACATACAGCCCCAAAGATGCACCGGACTTCGCGGGAATAAGGACGATTGCATAGTTCCTTCTGTACCGGAGTTACCGCACAACAACTTTCAGGACGAATGCCTCAACATGAATCGGTTCCTGATCCTTGCACAGGGAAAACATGCTATGCGCAATTAGCATCTCGACGAAAACCAGATCCGCCGCCACAGACCGCCACAAGCCGCTCCGCCTAGTCATAGAGAAGCTCAGCCAACCTATAGGATGCCTGACCCTGAGTTTTCCAGCTCATAGAGGTCCCAAATAAACCGGCATTGATGAGCGGTCTACACAGCGACTGCTTTTTTTTTCCTCAAAGGTCCACCATGTGACTTTTATTTTAATCTTCTGTCTTGATTCCAGGTGACGACCTGCCAGGTTTGTTAATGTAATTAGGGGCATCGCAAGGAAAAGTATCTGAAACCGACTTAAATGTTCCGGGAATGAGCCTTATCTGTAGTTAGCAGGGGATGTATTAGTCACAGACGCCTCTGCACAGCCCGCAAATACCAACCCTCCCTCTACTTGCGAGAACGGAATCTGCCAAGACGTCACGTGCCGCGCCATAGGCTGTCCTGACGCAGAGACCCGCAGCACCTGTCCTCAGGACTACAGGTCAGATAGCAGCGACAATGGTGGCACCGTTTGCTTTCCAGGCTCTGACCTTACACGCTCCCCGAAGATTCAAGAAGGAGCAACGAAGCCCCGCGAAAATAAGAAAGGGGTTGTACTGAAGCGCGACAACCTATCCTTTCATCAAAGCGATATAGAAGTTCTCCCGTTTCGTCTCGATCCATCCGGCAATTGCGGGCAGTCCGGAGTTACGTGCCCCACCAAGTCTTTCGCTGTTGGGGTTAAATTCACTGGCCAGGCGGCTAGTGTGACGAAACCCGTAAGGGGTGGTTTATTAGCAAGAAGCTCTGACGTGGGCAGTGCATGCGGTTCGTTATTCATGGAGCTCTATGAAAGTAAGGGAACGAACGCAAAGGTAATTCTTTCAAGGCTCGTAGGTAGAGCGTACGATCAACCGCATCGATCTTTCTTTTACTCTACGGTGCTAAAGGGTCTGAAATCCGGAGAAGATTATGAAATAAGGGGAAGATTGGAGTGCGCGTACTCAAAGATTCCTGTGGCTGCTACGGGTGCCGGAGCAGGACATTTTCTCTGCAGTAGGTACGGTAGCGAGGTGACCCTCGTCTGGCTGTTCGGAGTCAAATAAGCCAGGGTGTCTTACGAAACATCCCCCTGCCAAAGAATCAATGTGACAGGGGGTTCGGCAATATTACAAGGCGCTAGGCACCACTCACTTTCGCAGCCCGCTGTACGAACCCAGCTTCGGTCTTGAGGCTTAAGTGCTCCGCTACCTTATCGAGCACCCCATTAATGAACATGGTCGCGTCGGGCGCCGCAAAACACTTGGCGATCTCAATCGCTTCGTTAATTGCCACCTTGGGAGGCACATCATCTCTCACCATCAACTCATAGGTAGCGATGCGAAGAATGTTTCGATCTACCATCGACATCCGCGAGAGGCTCCAGTGAACAGAGGCTAGTCCAATTGTGTCATCGATACGCTCAAGATTCTCCGTTACTCCGAGTACGATTTCGTTGAAGAACGAATCCGCGCTTATCGAAGAGGAATCATCCCCCTCCCCTAATTCGCCTTGGCCTTGGAAGTGAGTGGTAAAAGCATCGCGCGCAGCCGAAGAGAAATCGCCGAGCGAGTCACAATGATAAAGTGCTTGCAGCGCGGATTCTCTACTCCGCCGTCTCGATTTCAAGTTCTTTACTCCCGGCACTATCCTCAATGGTGTCGAGCTTGTATCAATCGCTCTTGAGGCACTCTTAGTTATGGAGGGTATAGGGTTTCATGTTACCTGGGTTCACCACGCCGTAGTGCCTCACACTAAAAGAAAGGGTAGCGTGGTTTTGAGCATCGAAGAGGCGAGTGGTTACCTCACAAATGTTTTAAGGCATTTAGGTGAGGATTGAGAGATGATGCTTAGTTCT
>CAIXKI010000118.1 GCA_903920005.1 uncultured delta proteobacterium | reverse complement strand
GTCAAGAACCCGCCTCACCAATTCCAGCCTAAGCTCCACTTTGTTCCTCACATCCCATGGCACCCCAGACCCCTCCTTTGAGGTCCAGGGAACTCTACCAAATGTGTATACAATCACATGAGACGGTACAGGCCTCGCCGGCCGCAGGTACGAATGTGACGTGGCATTAAACTGGAGGGGCACCGGCCCTCCAGGTACGACTGTCGCGGGGACGTTGGAGGGCCGGCGGCCTCGCCGGCCGCGGGTACAAATGCCCTCCAGGTACGAGTGGTTCATCTCCCCTTTATCCCGGGCCTGCTCGTCTAATGGCTCGGCATGATTGGTGTATTTGTCATGAGAGAAGTCGTCTTTTTTCCATCACTCTCGGCTCACAGAGTGCCATAACCATAAGGTCTTTTACGGACCGTACGTGTTAGGGCAGCCTCCAAGCTATGAGCAATACCGCTATATCCGATCACCCTGTTGTTCAGGTTGAGCCTCCTAATCTCTCGGCAGTCGTCGCCCAACAGCGCGTTGCCTTGCAAACCGCGGCAAACGCCCTCAATGAAAGCATCCTCGCGAAAAAGACGATCGATCGGGCGATACGGGACCATCCTGAAACTGACGTGGACGATGGCACCTCACAAAATGCACTCTTCAGTAGGCAGGGGATGAGCTTCAAAGAAGCGCTCGAACTTCAGCACAGATGGAAAGCCGAGTATGCGGATCTGTTAGGTCGGAGCAAAGAGTTAGGGACTCGATATGGGATACTGAAGGATCTCCTTGCAGTTGACCTGAAAGAGCTCGGAGCTTCCGGTTCTGGCGCTCGGCTCGCTAATCATGCCTTGCAGCTTGAACAGGTTGCGAGGGAGTTGGATAACGCCAAAGCTTTGCTGCGGGAGCGTTACGAAGGTCTGATTCACTTGCCTGAGCGGCTTGAACAAATGTTCTTAAACGATCATGGATTCGAAGATCGCGTGAGCCTTTCACTGGAGATCCGAACCGCTCAAAGAGATCTGGATGCCGCGTGTGGGTTTCTTGGTATTCGTGGGTTTTTTGCAAGAGACGAGGTGGAAAAAACGACTGCGCGACTCTCCGCTCTACAGGAGATAGAATCGGCACGAGCATCTATCGTTGGAGAGAGTAGGTTCTTTTCTGGCTCGGGGGGAGAGACGCACGTCTTAGATCCGCTTGCTGGGGTTGTCATCGATACGTACGTCTTTAATCCGCTTGCTGAGGTTATCGTCGCGCACCTTGAGTCTCTTCCCGCGGCACTCAGAATTGATGAGACCCGAATACAGGATAACCTTGAACCGTCGCCGAGCGATGTGGATGAGAGACCCCTAGAAAGGGCTCCCAATCGGCTTCTTGCCGATATTGTATTCCAAGCCGCTGAGGTGGAACTCCATAAGAAAAAACCCCACGGAGTGTTCCCTTATTCCACAGACCTAGAGAGGTTTATTCGCGAGCATTTGGTCGCTGAGTCGATGGGCGCAGATGACTGGGAGGTTCGCGAGGCTCACTCAAATCTCGGCTCTTTCGAAACAATCGCGCTTGCCCGTGTGTGCGGTAATGCCCGTACTACTATTTTACCCTCCACTGCATCGTGTCTCCGGTGGGTATCGATTGGACGAGAGCTCCGAGAAGTTGAGAAAGCGGTGGCTGCCTTAGGGGATTTGATGGGAATGTCCTCCGCTAAAGAATGGGAACATGTAAGGGACCGCCCTATGCATGTGCAGGACTTCCCATACGGAGTTCCATTTGGTTGGAATGTTAGTGCCGCGCTTTGTAAAGTCATGGAGGATTTCGAGGGAGCGTGTCCATCTCAGCGCCATGATTTTGAGTTGTGGCATACGCTCCTTCAGTCACGTGAGTTTGAGTCTCTCAGTAGGATGGCGTTTGGCCAGAGAGAGGGTGATGCGGTGGTGATTACGCAGGCTCTCATCCATCACGCGAAAGATCATCTGGCGAAGACGGTCCTTGATACGCTTCTCGTAAGTCAGGAGCATCAAGATAAAACGGTTCAACTTGGATTTAGGCTCTGTCGGCTGCGACACGAGGCTACGCTTCCGTTCGAGGTCTTAAACGCGTTTCGTGAGCCTGGATACTCGGGTGAGACTCCCTTTCTTCATGGGTCAAAAGAGATGCCGAGCGAGTTGGTGTTGCGCGCCCAGAGCCTCTCTGAGGAAGTTATGTCCGCGCTGAAGGCATCGGCTCCTTCTTCACTCTACCACTCTCTGATTCTCCTTCGTGAGCATGGGCAACTGGCGGTTCAATATTCAGTGGTTGATCACAATGAGCAGTGGTCGCGCAATCCCATAAACGAGTCTCTGGAGAAACACCTAGAGCACCTTGCTCTTTATTATTTCAAACACGGAACACCTCGTGAGCAGCAATTCGTCGTGGCCGTTTTTAAACAGTTACATCAAAAACTTGATTCAGAGACCCTTGCGGCCCTAGCAGAGGCTTTGGCTCGTACTCAATGTTCGGGGGGCCTTTCTGAGCTTATTCGTTTCGTGTGTACGCGGGGAACTTCCGGATTCGCTCACGAGATCTCGCCGTTGATGAGCGCTGCCGCGCTCTCGGCGCTGAGCGACTCGTCTCTTTCGAACTGGGAGAAAGGTAAGTTCTCAGAGCAGCTTTTTTTTGGGCTCCCCGTAGAGCTTCAAGCGTCGCGGGAGGTCGCTGACTCGGTGGCCCTTCTCTTTCGACAGAAGCCTGAAGTGGTCATGAGTGCTGGCGCGTGTCTTAAAAGGTTGAAGGAGCTAGGTGTCATTGAGGATAAGGGATTGTTGCCATCTCCCGGAAGAACATCCATTACTCAGAGTGTTAAGAGAGTGGACTTGTCTAACTTACTTTGCCTTGCTGCGGTCCCTGGATTAGTGGAGTCCGTAGAGCGTACGTGCTTCTCACCTGAACGAGTCCCGACTGAGTCGATAGCGCTTGCCCGACTCATGATAGATGTTGTGCTATCCGCGAAGCATTCGTTAGAACTTGATGATAAGGCATTTGGGTGTTTTTGTGAGGTTTTGGTTGGGGTCAGTGAAGCCCATAACTTCCGAGCGGTTCTCGCTGAGACGAATCTACAATCTCAAGCGCAGAATTACGACATATTTCAGCGGATAGGAGGACTCCTTCTCGAAGTGGCGCCGCGTACGGCATCATTTGTTTTATGTCAGGAATGGCTTCGACGGAAGCCTGAAGAGACCTTTCACGCGCTCCATGCTCTCTCGCGCCTTACCTCAGTTCCAGTGCTCTCGTTTCTGGAGCCAGGAATCTTTCCGTTGCTCACACAACTTTTTCCAAATCACAAAGATGTTCCTGTGCTCGTAACGCAAGGTGTTCAGACTCTCGAGTCGGTGACGTGGTTCGTACCCGAAAACCTTCCGACCTTGGTCGAGATGATCCCACTCTTTCTAAAGGAGGGAGCTAGCTCTGGGGACGCTTGGAGCTCTCACGAAGCGAATTTGCAACGCGCCACAGCACCCTTCCTCTATGAACCGGGGCTCTCAATTAAGGAAGAGATGCAAAGCCTCCTTGAATTTCAGAGGCATTTTCCCGCTCTTCACGCACCGATGCTTTATAAGGCCTTTCGCGCGATCGGTCGTCCTGAGCGTGAGCACGATCTAAAGGCGCTTGGACTTACGTATACGGATACGAGGGTGATTCATGAGCTCAAGACCCGTACCGCGGGGATGCGGAACAAGATCCTTACGAGTGAGGGGCCGATTGATCTCAGGCACGAAATAGATCAAGAGCTCCTAAGTTCCTTAATCGGTCACACTGGTGGTTTTAGTGATTTGGCATCGCCGATTCGGTCGTTCAACGAATCCTATAGTCGAAGACAAATTACCCCGCTCGATTCAAGGCTTCACGATCAGGCGTTTTTTGTTGACTCTATCGATATCGAAAAGGTACGGGCTTTCGGATTCTCTGAACCGACTCATGTTCGCTATGAGATGTTCCGTCGGGAACTGAGATCCATTCAAGGGCGTTCGCTCAAGGGGGTTTTCTCGTCAGAGCGCTCGGTCGTACAAGGCCTTCTCGCTGAAGAACAGGGGAAGCTTCAGGGTGTTTTACGGACTTCAGGTGTGTTGTCACCTGGAGAGAAACGTGGCCGGGAGTCTGAGCTCAAGCGGGTAGAGGATATGCTCACGAGAATTGAGGATAGTTCTAGCTTGGCGGGTTTTGTAACGGCTCTTTGTGACTATAAATCGAAAGAGAACGCGATCACGACGCCCTCAATACGGCGACTCGCTTTACGGATGGCGCTCGATGAATTGAGCGATGAAGATGCTTTCTTCTCGCCACTGGAGCGTGAGCCAACAAAAGCAGGCCTTGAGGCGATAGTAGCCCTAGTAAATACGAATTTTAAGAACGAGGCCCTCTCCAAGGAGCCATTCAATGCGTTGACAGCGAAGCAACGGATGTCGATACAGCTCGCGTTAGGAACCGCCTCTTTCAAGGAGGATTTTAAGCGGCTCGATCAGATCGGCGCGGCTGGAAAGGAGAAGATCCTTGTGCATCCTACGAGAGGAATTCTCGGAGAGCTCTCAGGGTATAACTGTTCAGCGTGTTGGACTCGGGAACAGGGGATAATGGCTCGGTATTCAAACATGACCGCACTCATGTATATCCGCAATCCGGATGATGAGGCGAGGAGGAAGCTGGTCGGAGGGTGCCTCTTATTAAAAGTGAAGGCGACAACTGGCGAGGACGTGTTGGTCATTCGAGGGATCAATCCGACTCAAAATTTCATCACGAATCTTAAGCCGGAGAGCTTCTTTGAGCGGTTTGTTGATGACGCGGTAGTTCCGATGGCGAGGTCTCTCGGTATCTCACTCATCGTAATTCCGAACGACGGGATCTCAGGTGGGGCAAAAACAAACCGTCCTACGCTAGGGATGTATATTAGTGAAAAATATCGCCAAAACCCAGTGGTGCCCCTCGATCCGTATGGCCCAACGAGTACGTTTAACGGGTACGAGATTAACGCGCAGTGCGTGTTGCTTCGCAGGTTAGCGTAAGGGTTGAACTAACCGACGCGCGCTTCGAAGGGTTAAAACGCAAGAATCTCTTCTACCGCCTGTACGATATCTTCGGTCTGAGGAAGAACAACATCTTCCATTATCGGCGCATGTGGTACGGCTGCTACGTACTTCATGCCAACACGTTTCACGGGGGCATCAAGGTTTAAGAAGCAGTTCTCCGCTATCTGAGCCGCGATCTCTCCACCAAATCCCCCGAAGAGGACGTCTTCGTGAGCGACGACTACGCGACCAGTCTTACGAACGCTCTGATAGATGTGTTCGATATCAAGAGGCACGATAGAACGGAGGTCGATAACTTCAATAGAGTGCCCCTTCGATTCCATAAGATTCGCTGTGAGGAGGCTCTTATGAACGAGAGCGCCCCATGTGACGATCGTAAGGTCTGTTCCCTCGCGTACCGTCTTGGCTTTACCCATCGGAACGATGTAATCCGCGTCTCCCTCTGGTCCCTTCGCGTATACCTGGCGGTAGAGTCCCTTGTGTTCGAGGAAGAGCACTGGATCGTCAGCACGTATAGCGGCTTTCAGGAGCCCTTTCGCGTCGGTCGCGTTGGACGGGTACAGGACGTAGAGTCCGGGAAAGTGAGCGAAGGTCGCCTCTATGTTCTGTGAGTGGTACGCGCCACCACGGATGTATCCACCAACAGGGATGCGAAGGACTGCTGGACAGCCGAAGTCTCCAGCGCATCGATAGTGAAGCATCGCGAGTTCATTTCGGATCTGATTCGCGCCGGTCCATACATAGTCTCCGAACTGAATCTCAGCGATCGGCTTGAGGCCGCGTGTGGCGAGGCCGATAGCGGCTCCGACGATCGAGCTCTCGGCGAGTTGGCTATTAAACACCCTGCTTGCGCCGTATTTAGCTGTTAGGCCAGCGGTAACGGTAAATACGCCGCCTTTTCCGTGTGCCACGTCCTCACCGAAGATACAGGTATCTGGGTTTCGGGCGAGCTCCTCATCGAGCGCGTGGTTTAGCGCGTCAACGATAAAGACCTCTTCGCCGGTGGCGGTGCCTTCTGTGATGCCTTCCCACGGGGTTTCGTTTTTGAAGGTGTGAGAGGTAGCGTCCGCCACGGTTGGATCTGGTGTTGCCTCAGCGTCTTCCGCCGCACGATCGACGAATTGCTTAAGCTCGGTATGAATCTCCTCAAGTTGCGCTTGCGTTACGATCTTGCGATCCAGGAGGAGCGCGCGAGTAATTCGTATCGGGTCTCGGAGTTGCTCTTTGGCGAGCTCTTCTGGGGTTCTGTACTTGAGGTGATTGTCTGAGATTGAGTGGCTCTGAAGGCGAGGTACGTGAGCTTCGATAAGTGATGGCCCCTCTCCACGACGGGCGCGCTCGTGAGCCACTCTGACTACCTGAAGGGATGCCTCAATATCTGAGCCATTCACCTGAGCGGTCTCTAAGTTCTCGTAGTTCTGAACGATCGTTGCGACACTTGAACCAGCAAGCTGCTCAGAGATGTGCACGGAGATAGCGTACTCGTTGTTCTCTATAACGAAGATAACCGGAAGTTTCTCACGGGAGGCCCAGTTAAGCGCTTCATGGAAATCTCCCTGAGAGCACGTGCCCTCTCCCGCGGAGACATATACGACCTCATCGAGTCGTTTCATTTTCGCGCCAAGCGCGCACCCTACGGCTTGGAGGAATTGGCTTCCTGTTGGGGAGCTTTGTGGTGGGATTCGGAGAGGAAGGCTGCAGTAGTGCATCGGCATCATGCGACCGTGCGAGTTCGGATCCTGCGCCTTATTCATCGCGTTCATCATGATCTCTTCAGGGGTCATTCCCATGCCCACCACAAGCGCCATGTCGCGGTAGTAGGGATAGAGCCAATCTTGACCAGCGCGGAAGACCTTAGCTGCCGCTACCTGAATACCTTCATGACCGGCACAGCTAATTTGGAAGTGACATTTATTCTGCTTGTAGAGAGTGATCGTTTTCTCGTCGAGGAGCCGCGAGAGGAGCATCGTACGATACGACCAGACGAGGGTCTCGGCGTCTAGCTGATGTGTAGGAGCTGCCGAGGAAGATTTCTGGGTCTTGGCGGCGGTGTTACCGGATTTTGTTGAGCGTTGCATCGTTCACTCTCTTTATGCTGAGGATCGGACACCTTGGTCGTGCCTCTCATCGTACTCCAACTTCACGCACTTCCTCAGTTAAATCAATCCGTAATTGGTGAAATTGCGTATAGATGCGACCACTTATGCGTGTTCATGGACCGTAGCCCAATCGGTTTTTCGTAAGTATGTGAAGTGCGGGGTCTCGGCCCGTCTCGCCGGAGGCGGAGCCTCGCCGGCTGCAGGTACGATTGTTGCGGGTTCGATTGCAGAGGGATTGCGCCAAAGGGCTATAAACCCTTAGCGCCCTTGGTCTTAGCTGCCGTGAATTTCGTGCCTTTCAAATGGATCGGCAAACCGATTGCATTTTTGTAAGTAGCGGACCTGTGGTAGCGGGCCGATGCTTGTTCTGCCGAGCTTGATCAAGCGAGGGTCGAAGTGCGTGGTCTGTAGCCCCACGCTAGGGTTTCAAGGATCGAAGTAAGTTCGTGGTATGGGTGGGTAGATCGAAGGAACTCTTACTTGTGAGTAACGATAGGTTATAAGATTTGTTGGTATTGCTGACCTATGGAGTTGCTGCCTTAATTTGGCGGTGTGGCCAGCCGAACCACACGAACCGAGATAAGAATCCCTAAGTATTTAGGGGCCTAACCCGCGTCTTCTCCGGTCGTCTGAGCTGCCTCTACGGAGGCTCGTCTATCCGCCTCGCTTGGCACCCACTTTTGCGACTGGATTTATTTCATGGGAGCGGAAGTCGGTAAGAGCAAGCAAGGATCCGTTGTCGGCCCCCTTCTTGTAGGTGCTCAAATAGCGTCGAAGTCTTACATAAGCGATCTGCCGAGCCGAGAAGTCATTGGGGGAGCTTTTTGGAAATGGCGAATACCGAAACAAAACCCGTGACCCGCGTTGGGATGTCGGAAGGGGATGTAGTATCTCCTGAAGGGCAGCGACCGTTAAAAAATCAGTTCGGGGGCAGGTTAGAGCCACGGAATCTCAGAGATCGGCACTACCGAGATATCATCTACCGAGAAGGCTTCTGTTCCGGTGTAGATGACGCTCGAGTGACTGACACGAGCCGGCGGCTGTGCTCGATAAAATCGGATGTTCTTTAAGAATTCGCCATTGAAGGTGGAGCTTGCTTTAACTTCTATAAGTCGGACATCCCCCCCGTCATCAATCACGAAATCGATCTCATGTCCGGCGCTATCGCGAAAGAATCCCATCGAAGGCTCTTGAGCAGCGTTGTAGCGATTTTTAATGAGCTCACTTGCTACGAATGTTTCTACTATGGCGCCACGAAGAGGATGGTGCGCGAGCTGGTCGGGAGAGCGAATGCCGAGAAGGTAGCAGAGGAGTCCCGTGTCGAGGAAGTAGAGCTTTGGAGACTTTACGATCCTCTTTGAAAGATTGACATAATGAGGCTGGAGGCGGGTAAGAATAAAACTCGTCTCAAGTACAGAGAGCCACTCGCGAACTGTGCTCTGATCTATACCTGCTTCAGCACCGATATTTGAGGCATTAAACATTTGCCCACTTCGGGTTGCGCAAAGCTTTAAGAATCGTTCGAAGAGGGAGAGGTCTCGTACATTTAGGATCAGCCTGACGTCACGCTCCAAGTAGGTCTGAACATAAAACGACAGGGCTTGGGTGGGATCTAATCCGTCGTTAAATATCCGTGGGTATCCCCCGGTGAAGAGTCTCTGCTCGAGGGAGAGTGGCGCATACGTACTTTCACTAAATTCGGCTCCACTCAATGGCAAAAGTTTTAGTATGGCAGTTCTGCCCGCGAGGGATTGAGAAACCGATTCCATGAGCTGATACTGATGGCTCCCGGTCAGAATGAATTCGCCGGGAACGCCTCGATCATCAACAGCGACTTGTATATACGAAACGAGTTCCGGTAGATGCTGAATCTCATCGATGATGCATCCCCCCTTGTGAGCCTCTATGAATGCTCGCGGGTCCTCGGCGATGCGAGCTCTTTCATCTGGCCGTTCAAGGTTGATCAGTGGCAAGAGTGGGAAGGCGTTTTTGCATAAAGTCGATTTACCGGATTGTCGGGGACCAACCAGAGTCACCACAGGATAGTGGCGTGAGAGGCTTAGAAGGTGAGGGGTAAGTGCTCTTTTAATCACAGTTGCATTTTAGGGTTTGAATCCCCAATATGCAAGACTTGATTAATTATGTAGTAATAACGATAATTTATAAGAGTTCTTGGTATTGCTGACCTATGGAGTTGCTGCCTTAATTTGGCGGTGTGGCCAGCCGAACCACACGAACCGAGATAAGAATCCCTAAGTACTTAGGGGCCTAGCCCGAGTCTTCTCCGGTCGTCTGAGCTGCCTCTACGGAGGCTCGTCTATCCGCCTCGCCTGGCCCCCACTTTTGCGACCGGATCCGCTTCATGGAAGCGAAAGTCGGTAAGAGCAAGGAAGGATCCGTTGTCGGCCCCCTTCTTGTAGGTGCCAAAATAGCGTCGAAGTCTTACATAAGCGATCTGCCGAGCCGAGAAGTCTTTAGGGGAGCTTTTTGGAAATGGCGAATACCGAAACAAAACCCGTGACCCGCGTTGGGATGTCGAAAGGGGAGGTAGTGTCTCCTGAAGGACAGCGACCGTGGGATGATCGAACTCTCTCGCCGCAGGATCGGTATGAGAGTTACCTGTTGGCAGCGCGAGAGCACGTTAGTCGAATTGTTGCAGCGTCGAAGCGGGAGCCTCATACAAAAGTGATACGTCGCTGCATGCGCAGAAGTAGTATGGGGCCACAATACGGGTAGCGCTTTACTCGCAGGTAGGTGTTCCTTGCTCTTTGAGCAATAGCCTGGCATGGGGGCCAAAAAAGAGTTGCCCTTAACGGAGAAAAAGGGGGCGGACAGAATAGATTTGCTCGCGAGTCAATCTTCCCATTAGACTACTTCTGATACCCTTCTCAAAAGAGGTTGGCGTAGCCTAGCAGCAACAGAGCTGACTAATGGACCCTTCATACTTTGGAGATTCTCGCATGCGAAAGATGGCCGTCGTTCTAGTGGTGTCATATCTGTTCCTGTTTTTAGGAACTGTGTCAGCAGAGAGCCGAAACATAAGCTTCTTTCCTGGAGCTCAATGGAAGAAGGCAGATTCGACGCTGATAGTTACCGAGTTCAATCTCGAGTTCGATGGATACAATCCGGTTTCGGGTACCTCTGATGTCCTTGTCATCCTGAACGGATCCGCAAGACATTTTCGGGCGGCTCCGAGTTTTACGAATTGCCCCACCGGGAGTACCCAGCCTGACTGTAACCGATGTGCTTTGGGGGGAATCGGAAGGAATTACTGGCTCTACGGGAACAATCCTGCCAAGGGTACGCCCGAGTATCGATTCTTTAATTGCAATACCACTGCAGAAGGGGCTTTTCTGGTCGATTTTGTGAGCAATGTCGCGGAGGCTTTAGTCGCCGATTCTGCCACTACAACCGATACGCCCACTCTGCCTGCCGCGAGTGACGCTGCCAGTGAGGTCAAGTCCTGTCTTAAGCAATCTCGTGACTTCGTAAATGACAAGGCTAAGTTCAAGGGACTTTCTAAAGCGCAGAAACGATCATTTAAAACGTTGGCAACTCCCGTGTGCAGCAAGTTGCAGGTAGTTACAAAGTGATGTTGCGGGTTGTGACACGGGCACCGGCCCGTCTCGCCGGAGGCGGAGCCTCGGTGCTCACGGGAAGGAATGTATCGATGTGTTTGATGTCGCGGGTTGCGACAAGCCGGCGAGGCCGCCGGCCCTCCAGGTACGAATGTCGCGGGTTCGTTGGAGGGCCGGCGGCCTCGCCGGC
>CAIXKI010000117.1 GCA_903920005.1 uncultured delta proteobacterium | reverse complement strand
GAGGTCGTTTCTCGAGGTGGTGCATTTATTCAGCCCCACATCCACGACACAACGATGACTGTTCTCACCTACCCCAACAACGTAGTGGGACACATCTTCGTAAGCTGGCTCCATCCATTCAAGGAGCACCGCATCGTTGTTATCGGAACGAAGGGAATGCTTTCCTTTGAGGACTCCTCAGCAGATAAGAATATCCTCTTCTATGAGAAGGGTGTTGATTGGATCAACGGTGAGCCAGTGAGCCGCGATGGTTCAACGGAAGTCATTCCTTACGAGAAGACTCAGCCGCTTGCAGAAGAGTTTAAGTACTTCATGGCGCACTTCGATGGTGGCGAGATCAAGATCGCAAATGCCAAGAACGCCGTAGAGGTTCTCGAAGTTCTTGAGACAGCGTCGTCAAGCCTTCTCGGGCAGCCGACCCCAGAGTCAACGCCAGAGGCACAGAATCAGGACACAGCTGTTAAGAATGATGACTTCTTCGTTCACGATACGAGCTTTGTAGACGACAACGTCGAGATCGGTAAGGGAACAAAGATCTGGCACTTTAGCCACGTGCACAAGAACGCTAAGATCGGCGGCAACTGCTCGCTTGGTCAGAACGTCAACATCGGGAACAATGTAAAGATCGGCAACAACGTAAAGATCCAGAACAACGTCTCCGTGTACGAGGGCGTTGAGCTTGAGGATTACGTATTCTGTGGCCCTTCCATGGTGTTCACGAACATCAACACTCCTCGCTGCAAGTACCCTCAGCGTGGCACCGAATTTTACCTTAAGACCCTCATCCGCGAGGGAGCATCGATAGGCGCTAACGCGACAATCGTATGCGGCAACACCGTTGGACGACATGCTCTCATCTCAGCGGGCGCGGTAGTAACGAAGGACGTGCCGGACTATGCGCTCATGATGGGCGTGCCTGCTCGACGTAAGGGGTGGGTATGCGAGTGTGGGCAGATCCTGGATGCTGCGAAGAAGAGCAAGGTTCAGTGTGGTCGGTGCCAGCGCAACTTCGTTGAGGCGAATGAGACCCTCACTGATGTAACTGAGGGACAGCAGGCGCCAGCGAAGAAAGCGGTCATGGCGTAAGGACTTCATCGTACGCGCGGTATGCGGCCGGCGAGGCCGCCGGCCCTCCATGCTTGTGCGCCGAACCTCACAGAGACGCTACTTACCTCGCGCCAACTGCCACAACAGGGGGTTTGCTGAGTCGTCGGAGCGAAGTATCTCACCTATAAACTGAGAATAAGACTTATTCCACTTCTCTCGCACAGATTCGCGAACGGTATTCTCAGTACCTCGAAGCGAGATCCCCGCAAGCGTGGTGGGCAACACCTCAATCTCAAGTCTAGGAGCTGTGAGGATACGCATGAGGATAAAGTAGTCCTCAAGGTATTCACCCGTTGCGGCAACATTTTTGCAACGTTCCTTTGCCAGTGAACTGGACACCACCATACTGCAGATCGGCACGTGGTTTTCGCCCTTAAAGACCTCAAACACTTTCGAACTCACAAAGCTCGCAAGCGTCTGGAATCGCCGTAGCTGCCCTTCAACCCATTCTTCGTCGAGCACTTCGGAGGTCCCTACCACAACCATTGGCGCATGAGGAACAAGGGTTCGAGCAAGCGCGGGCACGGCTCCCGGCATGACAAAATCATCGTCATCTATGAACCAAATGTAATCTGTGTCGATTTCTCGGATAGCTGTTAGCAGGTGATCTACCCGAGAGGTTGTCCGAGAACGTGAGCTGACATGCAACCCTGAGAGTTTTAGAGCCGTATATTTTTGCTGAAGACGAGTTACCTCATCATTCACGAGCTCCTCTTTCTGGTCGCTTATTATAACCGTGCGCAGAGAGAGCCATGCGGGGCACTCCACTTGAGCCGCTACGAATGATAACAGGGCACGGCTTAACAAATGGGGACGATTGAATTGGGTGCGGCACACGATTGTTAAGCGCGTGGGGCTAGCCTCCCGAGCTCCCCTGAGAGCTCTATCGTAACACGAAAGCAGATCTTTCTTGCCGTGCTCAATGGGAGGAAGCGCCAGGTAATCACGATAGGAAACTCCTGGAACAGCTACAGCACCGCACGGCGTAGATAGTCGATGGTTGAGGAAACTCTCTCCGCTCGACTGCTGAAGAGCTGTCGCGAGCTCAAGGTCAGGCGCTTCGCCCGCATCCACCGCCATAAGGCGTCTATCCGCCAAGACACAGCGCTCTCGCCGAAGACACGCAAGAGCAAGCAAGGGACCGATCTCAAACCACTGATTGGTGTGATGAGTGATAGCACACCCTGAATCTCTCAAACTCTGAACATTCAGTAGCAAAACCTCACTACCAACCATTACTACCGGCTTTGGACACACCCCCGTCTCTGGATTCTCAGGCGCTCGACGGATATACCAATACGTCCGTGCGTTATCCCATCGAACGCCCGTAGCCGCGCACATCCCCCAATTCGGATACTCTGTATCCAGGTCATGCACTAATCCGTCTACAGAAGAGAGGAGCCCCTCGTCGATCACTACCTCTGGCCTATGCAAGAGTACGTAGGAGGCAGTTGCTGTGTGAATGAGAGAATTCACTTGCTCCGAAAGCGCTGCGGCTTCAGGCGATGAATCTAGCGCGCCATCTTTCTTGTGCACTCGGCCCAGGGGGTAAACCTGTAACGATACTTTTTTATCCGACATGAGCAACGGGCTCCTGGACAACTTTGACCTGTTCGAGACCAAGTGACTGCACTGAGGGTTGGGGAAAGTGGTAAACATTCATGCCAAGGATCTTGATCATTGGATGACCCTTGGCTGGCGTCATCTTTATGGTTGAACGCATCGCCATGTATGACTCAACGACCTGCGATCTTATCTCGGCGGGAAATCCGCTACTCGCGAGCAGAGCTAGCGCCCTTTCTTCTCCTTGAACGCCAAAAAACTTCCGCGCTAACACCAGAAAATTGCGCGTGGAGAAGAAATGCTCGTGATAAAATCGATCCTCTCTGTATGTGTACATCCCCGTGAAATGGGCACATATCGCCTTTGGTTCATGTACCACTCGCCGTCCGGCTAACCAAAACCGCCAACTTAGGTCAACATCCTCACCGTAGAGGTAGAAAACCGGATCGAATCCGCCTATCTCAGAAAATACCTTTGAGTCTATCAAACTAAAAGCTCCACTCGCCCATGGGGTGTCACCAGACTCGAGGTGATACTCTTTTGGATGCGCTCTCGGCCACTGACGTGCTTCGACGATACCTGCAGAGGTCTCCTGATAGGTGTTACATAGGGTATCGAAACACCCAGCAAGTGGAGTGCTATCGGGATTAACAATGATGAAGCAATCAGGCGGCTTTACACAACTGAAGAGGTGGTTGTGTGCCTCGCCAAACCCTATCGGCTGAGCCTCACGCGACGCAGACCAGTCTTGAAAACGAATGTTCTCCTGCTGGTCCAGATCCGACAGGAGAGGCGTGTTATCGGCATAATTCAAAAAGTGAACATTGAGAATTCTCGATCCGCGATGTTCATCCAGCGCCGGCAAAAACACGTTCTTTAAGAAATTAACATGCTGCGCCCCGTACACGATAAAGAGTGGAAGAGTCGCTACCGGTGGGCGCTTTCCCTGCGCGACAATCCGACACACGCCCTCAGTGGGAGCGACCATTCCCAAATCTACACTTGGAGCGGCGAACCTTCCCTCTCGCCATCCGTGCAGGAGATAGTGAGTCAAAGGATTCCAGCTCCCTGCATGTACATCGGGATATTGGGCTAGGTAGAACCCCGGATCGAATAAAGGATGACACCTTAAGCCCTCCGTTGCCCCTTCCATTATAAAATGAGTAAGGGGATTTATCTCTTTGGGTAACTCGCTGGCATTTGTAGAGAGGTAGTAGTTTGCATCAAATAGGCGATTAGGATTTAGATACCGACCCGCTTCAGCCTTCAAGAAATGCTGAAGCGGCTCCATTTCTCCTGCGCCCTCTTGAGCCCTATAGAATGGCACGTCAAAAAGAACGTGGGGCGATCGCCCCTCCCGCCATCCGACTGTTAAATAATGCACGAGCGGATTACAAAACCGTTCCTTGAACGACTTAAGCTGACTACAATAATACCTCGTATCGAAGAGTGGATGGGGCGAAAGACGTGTACGCCCGCCCACTAACAAAAAGTGCGCTATCAAAGGGAAATTCACTTGGAAGCTCAGTCCCAGCTGCTCACGATAAAAGTTCTCGTCAAAGAGACCTGATTGCTCGATGAGAGAGGCTTGTCGCTTAATCCTTTGGGAAATTAAAAGCTTCTGAGTGCCGCCCCTTAACGGCTGCAAACTACCCGGGGCCCACGCCCACTTCATGAGCTTCGCTGCGGCTACCCCGAGCACTTGCTCTACACTGATAGCTAGAATCTCTCCGATTCTTCGCTCAGAAAAGTAGGCTAACTTTGCACGAATTTTCCGCGTGGCGGCTTCTCTATCCGCTGGCGATAACGGGGACTGATCCAACCCTTCTTTGGTTTTTCGTCTAAAACCAACCCGCGACCATGGCCGGCGCACCTCTGCTCTCAGGGCTGCTGCAACTCCCTGCAACCGATCGATCTCCGCCCCTCGAACCTCCCACGCACGACTCGTTTCATCGATCTCTTTCAGATGCCTCGAAATCGTCTCATTTAGCAGCTGTTCCTCTACAACTAGCAGCTGTTGCTCTACAACGTTTACACATGGGCGCCCCAAATGCTCAAAAAACCCCTGAAAAACCTGCACACTCTCATTCGACTCATTGATAGTGCGGACAAGGCGCTGGAAATTCTCTGGCACTTCGGAGCCCACAAGCAGGGTTCCAAGACCGTTACCGAAATGTACCTCTAGGTGGGGATAATTTCCTTTCACCTCATCCCAGAAGCGCCATACT
>CAIXKI010000116.1 GCA_903920005.1 uncultured delta proteobacterium | reverse complement strand
TTGATGATGGCATGCCATCCATGAGCGCCCGCGAGCTCATCAGCGCGATCCGGACTATCGCGCCGAAGCTACCGATGCTCCTGACGAGCGGCGATCCTTCACGCGTCGAAATACTCTCTGCGGACTTTGAACCGTGCGCGTTTCTGGCAAAACCGTTTGGCCTCGACGAACTTTATACCAGAATAGAATTATTGATACGGTCCCGATAGCGACCGTAGCGACCACACTCGATGAAGAGGTGAACGACCTTTAATGACGGAGCACTATGCGGGTTAGTTGATAGTCTCGATGTCGTCGTCTCGACGACGACGTTCAGAGCGAGGTAAATCGTCTCCTCGTTCAATCGCCTGTTCCCGCTTTTTCTCAAGCTGTCGACGTTCCTTCTCCCGTCGTTGCTGCTCTCTTTCAATTTTATTTCGCTGATCACGGACAGCTTGCTCACGCTTTCGCTGCCTCTCCCGAATAGTTTTTTCGTCGAGAACTGGAGTAGGCGTCGCGGGCACTATCTGCTCACGATACTGCCTCGGCACCTCTTTCCACGAATCCACGAAATGGATATTTCCGGAGCCGTCAACGTAACGATACCGTTGCGCCTCGGCGCATGTTGTAAAGACACCGATCAGGATATATGCGAACAAAAGCCAATTTTTCATACGATAGCACCTTACTTCGCAGTATCGGCTCGCTCACCGAAAACTTGAGCCACCAAATACAGTTTCAAAATCAGAATTCCCGTAACTACCCCTACTCTTCGGGTTTCTGGAGCTTATCAAGAAGCTTCTTCGCAAGCGCTAGAGGCATTCTGCCGACCTTAGCGACCTCCTCGGCATCACCTTGTGCGATAGCGTCCACGCTCTTGTAGAACCGGATAAGCCGATTACGGTGTTCCGGAGACACCCCAGAGACGGTGTCCATTACTGACTGAAAAACACGACGAGAGCGTTTCTGCCTATGAAAGGTAATCACGAACCTATGAACCTCATCCCGAAGTCTCGCCAGAAACCGAGTAACCACAGCAGCTTCATCTAACCCAATCGGATCGTGGGAGTACGGCAGATAGACCCTCTCAGGTTTACGCGATACCTCCGTAGAGGTAACGGCACTCTCAGTGCGCATCTTGGCGAGCGAGATAATATCAACTGAGAGCCGAAGCTCCTCCTTCGCTTCTATAGCCTTGGCGAGCTGAGCCGCCCCTCCATCGATTACAAGGAGGTCAGGCAAATTGCCCTCCTCCATGCCACGCTTTAATCGACGATACACAACCTCATAGATAGCCGCGAAATCATCCTGTTTTCCCTGCTGACTAATATTGTATTTGCGGTAAGAGCTCTTATCAGGGACGCCATCAAAGAACACCACAACCGCTCCAACAACTTCAGAACCCTGAAAATTTGAGATATCAACACACTCTACCCGCCTAGGGAGCTGCGAAAGCCGCGCGAGCGACGAGAGCCCTTGGGCAATCGCGTCCCAGGCCGTGTCGCCACTGTAAGACCCGGCGAACGCGTGTCGCGCGTTAAGCTCCGCGATTGAGATTAGGCGCGCCTTAGATCCTCGTTGCGGCGCGTGAATTGTGACCTTCGCGCCCCTCTTCGCGCCAAGCCCAGCCTCCAGGAGCGACGCGTTCTCAAGCTCTTTCGGCGTTAAGATCTCGGGAGGAATTTCACGACTTCCCTCGTAAAACTGCTGGATACCGCTCTCAAGCAGATCCTCATCTGACACCCCAACATCCTCTAAGGAGAACGTTTTCGTTTCAGCGAGTCGGCCACCACGAACATGGATCACACAAAGGGCCGCGAAACTTCCCTCGCGAACAAGTCCGAAGACATCGCGATCCTCATCTCTAAAGGAGACGAGCGAGTATCCCGCCTGGTATGACTGCAGTACCTCGACGCGATCGCGCCAAGCCGCGGCCTCCTCAAAGCGAAGTTCAGTAGCGGCCGCCTCCATCTTTACGGAAAGCTCCCTAATCGTGGCCGACGTTTTACCTTCCAGAATTCCTATCGCTTGCTTTACGAGCGCTCGATACTCATCGCGTTCGACCATACCACAGCATGGGGCGGCGCACCGTTTGATCTGATACTCTAGACACGGTCGTTGCCTATTATAGAGGACGGTATCCGCGCAGGAACGAAGCGGAACAACTTTCTTTATCACCTCCAAGAGATTGCGCAGCTCACTGCTGAACGCATAGGGCCCAAAATAGCGGGCTCCATCATCGCTGCGCTTCCGAACGAGTTCAATTCGAGGCCACTCGGCCTCCTCATCCACCCGCAGAGAGAGATATGCCCGATCATCTTTAAGCCGAATATTGTATCGAGGCTTGTACTTCGTGATCAGGTCCCGCTCAAGAAGAAAGGCCTGCTCCTCTGTCTGGGTGACTATGGTCTCGAAACTAACAACCCGACTCAAGAGGTATCCGATCTGAAACCGTCCATCACCACCGGTAAAATAGGTCCGCACTCGAGCTCGAAGATCCTTTGCCTTTCCGACGTAGATGACCTCTCCGTGCTCGTCCTTCATGAGATAGACACCAGGGAGTTCCGCGACGAGCGTTACCTGACGCCGAAGCGACTCAAGCCTGATTGTATCGGCGCTGGACTGCATACCTAGCTTTTTTCTCCCCGTTCTCGGATCGTGCGGAGAATGGAAACCATGAAAGCGTCAGAAGGAATGACTGTGAGAGAAACCTTCAACTCCGCGAAAGCGGTACATACACGCTCGCCAAGAGCCTTCAGTTTTACGGCATCTTTCTCCGTACACATAAAGAGCTCCCCCGGGTGAGCCGCAATCAACGCGAGCACCTCTGTTTCGGTAAAGGAATGATGATCTGGATATGCATGCTTACCGGCGATGACGAATCCGAGCTGAGCAAGCGAATCGTAGAAACCCTCAGGATTGGCTATGCCGGAGAAAGCTCTCACCGATCTCGCACCGATAGTACTTCCGTCTTTAAGAAGGGCGGCCCCCTGACTCTTATAGAACGCGCGAAAAACGGTAACATTTTTTGGTAACGCGGTAAGGATTTGAGAATCAACCGCGGGGACCTCACTCTCGGAGCAAAAAACTTTACGGTACGAAACTACCGCCAGATCCGCTCTCGACAGAGCTCGCTCACGATCCTCTCTAAATCGTCCGTACGGAAGGAGATGCCCATTTACAAAATCCTCCACCGCTTTTTCTGTGCCCGCGAAGAGGGAGACTATATTCACATCTCGCTCCAACCTGCGGTGCTGAAATCCGTCGTCTAATACGATAACATCACCCGCTCGATCGTGCTCAATAAGACGAGCGCCAGTGGAACGAGATCTCGCGATATAGACGGGAACACCCGACTTCCTTGACATCAAAAGTGGTTCATCACCGACATCAATGGCGCTATCATTGTCCTGAATTCGATGAGGCCCCTTAGATCTACCTCCATATCCCCTGGAGAGAATGACCGGCTTAAACCCTCGCGAGGCGAGCTGCTCGACCAAGAAGAGACA
>CAIXKI010000115.1 GCA_903920005.1 uncultured delta proteobacterium | reverse complement strand
CGGCCCGTCTTCCCTGCGCGATGGCAGACAAGGCCTGAGCGGCTTTCGCCTCGATATCAACATGCACAATAACGAACCACTCCTCATCGATTCCAGCGAGGAAGTTCTGCGCAAGAGCCACATTACCAATCGCTATGGGTCCATTCGGATCCAATCGCTGCCAGTTGTCGAGCGCGTACGATTCATACGAGAGAACTGGCGGCCGACCACACCTCTTAGCGACCTCATGCCACGGTCGTGCGAGAACTTCGGGAATTCGATCTATCGTTGGCTTTTCACCAAACACATACGCGTGACCGATGAACGAAAGGATAACCATCGCGCGCTTCAGCTCGGCTTCGCTCGTAAGCGCGTCTACCGGAAACGGTGGCAACGCGTTAACCGTTTTTCGCAGACTCAATCCGGCTAAATATTTAGGAAGCCTTTGAGCAACGTTCTCCCAGGCAGCAAATTGACTTGGGAGCGAGAGCAGAGGATCTGAGTGCGGGAGGAACCCTCGAGTATCACTAAGTCCAAATTGAGCTAGATCGCACGATGTCATGAGTCACCTATGAGCATTTTAAACACCCGAGAGCTTTGAAAACCGCTCTGCGATGTCCAGATGTTATTACGGTAGTCGACCCTACTATCATCGACCCACACACGGGTGACAACAATATTTTATTGCGACCTCTATGATCATTCCCCTGGACACCATCCTTTGTTAGGCGGATGCTTATCGATATGTCCGATCCAACAATCAAAACTATTCTCGTGACTACCGACCTCTCTGATGAAGCCGTCAAGGCATATCCCTACGCTCGGGGCATGGCAAAGGCCTTCAACGCGAAGCTCAGGGTGTTAACTTGTATTGACACATCTATTCAGCTTGGGATCGGCGGTTCAATCGAGGTGCCGGTCATGTACGTGCCTGAGACGATCGCCGCGCTCAAAGAAAAAACTATCCAACAACTTAAAGAGCATATTCAGACTCACTTCCCAGAGGAGAACCCTGAGTTCATCGTGCGCGAATCTGCAATCCCGGTGCACCACATCATTTCCGACTTCATCAAACAAGATAACGTCGACCTCACCATCATGGCATCCCACGGAAGATCGGGACTGGCGAGAACATTCATGGGCAGCGTAGCTGAACAGGTACTTCGAGCATCAACTAAGCCCGTTTTGGTTGTGCCCGCCAGATAGCACCCCGTTTATCACCCAGCCCCCTTCGTAACCTGCGTGGGAGCATACCTCTTGCGCGACAATGAGCCGACGATCGTGCCATCAACGCCTACAGCTGATTGCGGGGGCCCCTATGATACGCTCGTTTCTCAAAACCTTCCTAATCGTTACTACTGGGGTCATACCTCCCGCATTCGCCGCTCCGGTCGATGAGTGCCTTCCGTTTCTCCGAAACTGTCTGATGAAAACAAATAGTCAACGAGACGAGTGCCTCGCGTCCCTTAAGGCATCACCTATCTGTGCGTCATCCAGCTCATTGGACCTCCTCCGCCGAAGAACGCTTTTATCTCCCCCTATTCCCGAGGGGCCAGCATTCCTCGGACCGCGAGAGCCAAATCGCTCGTGCATCGATCGCTTCGATGACCGGTGGCTCAAAGCGCTAACAGAGACTCCGACCTCGCGTCCAGAGCATAGAAGCCTTGAGGATTCTATCTCTCGATGTGAGCAGGAGCCCGCGATAGATCTGTATAGACCGTAGCGCCGGCTGGACGGCAGTGAACGCGCCCTCCAACACCGAGCAAATCTGAAGCAATGAATGAAGAATGGAGATGTGGGTTGCTAAAATAACGATCAAAAGACCGTTGGCTACGCAACCCGAATAGCCTGTCCAAAAAAACCTTACGGTTTTTCGAGAATAGGAATTACTGTGATGCCAGTATTCTCCTCTTGGTTTTTATAACGAACCCGCTGGTCATCTTGCTCAATTACCTTGAACCCGATGAACAGCATCTGTTCCGTGTGCTTTTCCCAAAGAGTTTGGTCTTCGGGAACATTCTGCGGAAGCAATTTTCCGTGATAATTCTCCCAAGTGTAACGGTCCACCCCGGAGAGCACGAGAGTAAACACTCCCTCTCTCTCTCTGCGGGACAAGAAACCACGATATACTTGGGGAAACCCACCGTCTTTAGACACCCAAAGCGACGCGCGCATTGAGGGCCTCCTTTCTAGATTTGATAACATAGTGAAAACCTTTCGGACCCTAAAAGGATATCGAAATCCGGGTCGTTTCTCTAGGTAATCGGGTTAAAGGCTCCCAAAACGAACAGATTAGAACCTGAGAATCCTAGTTTTTTTGATGACTGGGCCTCCCATGGGCCTATCTTGAGACTCCGCGAGCATGTACGCCCCCGTTAGCGATCCTCCATCCACAACCTTATCCGCACCCAACGGAAATCATGTCGACACCGTCTCGAAGACCCTGATATCTTCAACCCTAGCTCTTTATAGGTTCTTCCGCTCACGAAGGAGGCGGATACAATGTCACAAGCGGTTCCAGCATCTACCAATTCATCAACCCAAAATACCGTCAAACTCTCATTCTCAGATGACCGCATGGTCGCCACGATAACCCTGGGCGGTGACGACGAGCGCGCGATTACCCTGACACCCGTAAGACTTCAATCTTTCAAAACAGCTCTAGCGGAGGTGAAAGCCGCGAAGGTTAAGGGGCTCGTTATCAAATCACCAAATATCGAGTCTTTCTGTGTCGGCGCGGACATCTCCCTAATTCAAAGCGTAACAGATCCCGAAAAGGGAGCGGAACTCGCTGCGGAGGGTCAAGGCGCCTACGATCTCCTGGAGGATCTCGGATGCGTCACGGTCGCCGCGATCGGCGGCCCCTGCGTCGGTGGCGGATGCGAGCTGGCGCTAGCATGCACCTATCGCGTCATTACGGATTCAAAGAGTAGCTCAATCGGACTTCCGGAAACCAAGCTCGGAATCCTTCCCGGGTTCGGCGGAAGTTACCGACTTCCCCGCGTTGTAGGGCTTCCAAAAGCGCTCGACATCATCCTCGCGGGAAAAACCCTCCGCGCTCAACAGGCCTATAAAGCATCTCTCGTTGACGAGGTCGTCACACCCGATCGCCTCGTGCAACGAGCGGAGGAGATTGCTCGTGGAGGAATGGCTCCTCGACGAAAAAAGATATCTCTCGTCGATCGCGTCCTCTCTGGCAATCCGCTTGGTCGCTCCTTTGTGAGGAGCCAAGCGAAAAAAGCGCTCCTGAAACAGACCAAGGGTTTTTATCCTGCTCCTGTAGCCGCGCTCGATCTTACGGTAGGAGGCCTGGGGCGCAATCGCGTCGAGGGGCTTAAGGTCGAAGCGAAAGAGCTTGGAAAGTTGATCGTTTCGCCAGAGAGCAAGGCACTCGTCCACCTATTCTTCCTCACGGAAGCAGCCAAGAGCCTCGGTAAATCTGCTCGCAAAGAGGTCGCAAATATTCACGGGCTCGTCATCGGAGCCGGTACGATGGGCGCCGGGATCGCGGGAGCGCTCGCGAAGAGCGATCATCAAGTGATCGTAAAGGACACCACCGACTCAGGTCTCCAGCGTGGTAAAGATCACCTCGCAAAAGAGCTATCAAAACTCCGCTACCTTTCAAGCCTTGAGAGAGCCGCGATAGGAAATCGCATCGACTGGCTCCAATTCGCGAGCCCGACCATGAGCCGTTCAGCCATCGTTGTTGAAGCGGTCTTTGAAGAGATGTCTCTTAAGAAAAAGATCTTTGCCGACATTGCTCCGCGAGTTCGACCAGACGCTATCCTTGCGACGAATACCTCATCGCTCTCCGTAACGGAGATGGCGACAGCTATTGATCGACCAGAGCGATTCGTGGGGATGCACTTTTTTAACCCTGTAGAGAAGATGCCCTTAGTGGAGATCATTCGGGGAGAAAAGACGAGCGATGAAACAGTGGCGAAGGTCGCGGCTCTCACCACCGAGATGGGCAAGTTCCCGATCGTTGTTCGAGATGTGCCTGGCTTCCTTATCAATCGCACGCTCATCCCATACCTGAACGAATCCGTATTCCTCCTCCAAGAGGGGCATTCAGTAGAGGCGATAGATCGCGCCGCACTCGCGTTCGGAATGCCTATGGGACCGATCCGCCTCCTCGATGAGGTCGGGCTCGATGTAGCGGCGCACGTATCGAAGGTGATGATCGATGGGTACGGAGAGCGTATGGCAGTCCCCGCGTTTGCGGAGAAACTTGTTGCGCTTAACCGGAAGGGAAGAAAGACCAACGCGGGTTTCTATACCTACACAGGCAAAGAGAGCGCCCCCTGGG
>CAIXKI010000114.1 GCA_903920005.1 uncultured delta proteobacterium | reverse complement strand
TCGCACAGTGGATTAGCGAGCAGCAGCAATCCCTCTTCTATACTAAACGTGCAAAACAACACGCTCCCGTGTGGGTGATATTTCATTCCTTTTCCCATATCCACCGTATCGATGAATACAGCCACTAGTTGCTAAGAAAACAGGAATAATGGTTCCGGTAAAGGGGCAGCGACGCGCATATAGAGGAGGCCAAGTAGCCCCGGTACATCTGCGAAAAAGTAGCCCCGGTACATCTGCGAAAGTAGCCCCGGTACATCTGCGAAGAGTAGCCCCGGTACATCTGCGAAAGTAGCCCCGGTACATCTGCGAAGGCCGCCTTTGCCAAGGTCGCCTTTTCAGCTAGTTGCCCTGGGGCACATATGAGACACTAAGGGGGTAGTCGCGCGTCATGACTAGAGTGCCCTATGTTCCGTAACACCACACCCCAGACACAGATGACTTCATCCCCCTTTCGATTCTCAGTCACCCCGGAAGACCTGGCGCAGCACCCCACTTCAAGCGCACTTGTGAACGAACTCCGCCCGGCTGCCATAGTCCCGGGAAGCGAGTTTCGAGACGCCTATTCTCTTGGAGGCGATAAGTGTAGAGACATTCACGGCGACCTGCCGTACGGAATGTTCGTAGTCAAGCACTGCTCCCTAAGGGGGCACGCCGGAATCATCTTTACCTCAACGGGCGCTCCTCTTCTTGAGCAGAACGCCGGCCTCCTTACGAACGACGGCCTCCTTAAAGCCCTTGCAAACACCTCCGCATGCCCTCCGAATGTCGACACTCCAACGACCGCTCATCTCCTCTCGCTTGTGTCCACCTGCACCGATTGTTTCTGGCACTGGATGATGGACTCATTACCGAAGGCCTTTCTCGCTGAGCAGAGCGGCTACACAGGTGCGTATCTCCTTCCGGCTCACATACCAGAAACGATAGGGTTCGACAGCATGGCACTCCTTGGTGTGTCTCGATCGAGGCTAATCGTCCACAACAACGCAGAGCATACCGCTTCGAATCTTTACATCCCAACCTACTTTTCAGGTTTTAACGCGCACCATAACACCTCATTTATGCGCGCATTCCGTTCGCAAATCCTCTCCCGCTTGCCGCCTGGGTCCTCATCAGAAAACCGCATCTACGTCGCCCGGAAACCAGAAGCTAAACATCGACGCGTAGCAAATCACCCTGACGTAGAAACGGCTCTCCATCAGCGCGGATTCACAACAATCTACTTTGAAGACCTCTCGCTCAACGAGCAGATCTCGACAGCGGCTAACGCAGCCATCATGATCGCCCCTCACGGCTCTGGTATGACGCACTCACTCTTCATGAAGGATCGATCTTCAATTATCGAACTCTTCCCCTACAAACGTCAGGCATCATGCGACTGCTACGAAAACATCGCCGTTATTCCTGACCATCACTACCGCTCACTTGAGAGCACCAGAGACTGTGGTAGCGATATACAAGTAGATATTGGGTCACTAGCGGCAATACTCCAAAACGTTCCTACCTAGCTCAAACAAAGCTTATGGCCGATCCCCTATCGATCATTCCCGCGAAACTACACTACCGATGGGTCATATGCGCCCTTCTCTTTTTCGCGACTACAATTAACTACGTCGACAGACAGCTACTGGGAATCCTCGCCCCAACATTGCAAACCGAAATCGGGTGGAGCGAGATAGACTACGCAAACATCGTCGTTTCCTTCCAATTCGCGTACGCAATCGGGCTCGTAGGATTTGGCTGGCTCATCGACCGAATCGGAACTCGTATCGGGCTCATACTCGCCGTTTCTTTATGGAGCGTCTCGTCGGCCGCACATGGCTTCGCGACATCAGTTTTCGGATTTGCGTGCGCTCGTTTTGGCCTCGGAATCTCTGAGGCAGGAAACTTTCCTGCCTCGGTCAAGACAGTCTCTGAGTGGTTTCCAAAACGTGAGCGAGCCTTTGCGATCGGGATATTCAATTCCGGTTCAAATGTCGGAGCGATCATCACTCCACTCCTCGTTCCCTGGATCGCTCTTACATGGGGATGGCGCGCCGCGTTTCTCTGTACCGGCGCCCTCGGCTTACTCTGGATCGTGGCGGCACTCACGCTCTTCAACTCCCCAGCTCGGTGTCAATTCATTACGGACCAGCACCGCGCCCTCCTTAACGGGGAAGACGGCCCTACAGCAACCAAAAGCTCATGGAGGTCTATCGCCAGTCGCCGTGAGACGTGGGCTTTCGCGATCGCAAAGTTTCTCACCGATCCGATCTGGTGGTTTTTTCTCTACTGGGCACCCAAGTATCTTAGCTCCCAATTTGGGGTCCAGCTCGCTGGCCTTGCCGCACCCCTAGTGGCCATATACCTGATGGCTGACGTTGGCTCCATCTTGGGTGGTTGGGCCTCATCGCGGCTAATCAAGCATGGCATGACCAACCTGGCCGCGAGGCAACGTGTCATGCTCTGGTGCGCATGTTCTGCTCTCCTGGTGATCTACGCCGCCAAAACACCGAATCTTTGGGTCGCCGTTACCGTCCTAGGCCTGGCGACCGCTGCCCATCAAGGGTGGTCAGCGAATCTATTCGCCACCGTCTCCGACATCTTTCCCAAAGAAGACGTCGCCTCAGTGGTTGGTATCGGCGGTACACTGGGGGCGATCGGGGGCATGATGATAGCGAGCGTCACGGGGCTCGTGCTTGAATCGACAGGTTCCTATGTAGTGCCATTTGTCATCTGTAGCTCGGCATACCTAGTCGCATGGTTTCTCTTTCGGATTGTGGGGAACCCTAGTTCGGTACACTATCGGTAGGCCGTTAAAAAAAGTATGAGTCATCCTACACAGCCAAAAACGTCCCCAGAGACCCGACACACGATGCTCTTAGAGCGTTTTCATTCAGCGTGGGGTCGTCAAAGCGGGGACCCCGTTTTTCTAATCAACGTACCGCTGCGCATCTGCCCACTTGGCGCCCATAGTGATCATCAAGGAGGGATAGTAACAGGGCTCACAATCGATCGCTCAGTGCAACTTCTCGCTCACCCCCTCGATCGCCGAGAGGCGTCACTATGGAGCGCGAACTTCGACGACGAACGCATTGTGCAGTTCCCGACCATTCAACCAAAGACCCCGGGAGATTGGGGCAACTACCTCCGAGGAGCCGTCCAAGCTCTTTCCACAGCCCACGGGGAGCTCACGCGAGGATTCCGAGGCGTTATCCACGGTGATATGCCTATCGGTGGATTAAGCTCCTCTGCCGCAGTTACCATCGCCTACCTCAAAGCTCTTGAGCACGTCAACGGAATCCGGTCGTCAACGCTCGAGACTATCCAGTTAGTAAGGGCTGTTGAGAACGGATATTTAGGACTTCACAACGGCATCCTAGACCAATCAGTGATCCTCTCCGCGAAGCGCGGCGCCCTGACCTGTATCGACTGCTCCTCACACACGATCACCTCAAGACCTCAACAAACACCCTCAGCGCCTTGGGAGATACTCGTTGTCTATTCAGGATTAAGTCGACAACTTACGGCGACCCCTTTTAACCAAAGGGTATCCGAATGCCACCAGGCCGCGCGAGAACTTCTCCTGATGGCGAAACAATCGGCTTCCGACAAACCACTTCTCGGAGATGTCGACGCCACGCTATTCGACGACCTCGGGGCACGGCTACCTGAAAACTTAAGGCGAAGGGCCACTCACTTTTACACGGAACGCGCACGAGTCCTAAAGGGTATAGAACTTTGGTCTGAAGGTAATATCGAGTCTTTCGGGAGACTCGTCACCTCATCCGGTGAGAGCTCCATAGTAAACTACGAGAGTGGAAGCCCTGTCCTGATCTCGCTCTATGAAATCCTCGCCGACATCCCCGGCGTCTATGGCACTCGGTTCTGCGGTGGTGGCTTTCAAGGGTGCTGCCTAGCCTTAATCGATCCTCGCAAGCGAGACTCTATCGCTCACGCCCTTCACCAGGGGTACAGCCGCCGTCACCCTGAGCTGATTCAGGACTATTCCCTTCACTTCTGCCAATCGACAGATTCAGTCTCAATTGAGGTTCTATGAAGATAGACACCGCCGTTATCCTAGCCGCCGGGCGGGGATCTCGACTTAAAGAGGTAACCGCGGCCCGCTCGAAAGCTCTAGCCCCAATAGCCGGAAAGCCCATCATTGGATGGGTAATCGATTCGCTTCAAGCAGCGGGTATCTCCCATTTTATCGTTGTCGGCGCGCCACACGACTCAGAGCTACGAGAGCTTTGCGCCACAACCCCCTCGACGACGTGGATAGCCCAATCGAAACCGCTTGGAAGCGCAGACGCCCTTAGGGGAGTAGAAGCCTTAGTCCCCACGCGCTTCCTCGTTTGTGCCTGTGATAGCATTATCCCTTCTCAGGACATCGCCGCACTTATTGAGAAGCACTCCACAGACAGCTCCGCCACGCTTAGTGTTATTGAGGTCGCGCCCGAGACCTCCCTCGGTGCCCGTTCGGTCGTAACCATGAAAGGCGATCTCATTACCACCATCATAGAGAAACCCGCGCCCGAAGAACGCCTATCAAACCTCTCATCGCTTCCGCTATACATTCTTACCCACGAGATATTTCAAGAGATATCGTCCCTAACTCTCTCAACCCGGGGCGAATACGAACTACCGGAGGCTTTCCGAGAATTACTAAGGAAGGGCAGGATTGTGAAAGGTGTTCGAGCCACGGAGAGGTTCGACCTAACCGACAAAAACGACCTCCTAGCGCTCAATGAACGATTTTTACTCGAAATATCACCCACAATACAGGCGCATCCTTCCGTCACCATCCCTTTAACCACAACCCTTATCGGTCCAGTGCTTATAGAGGAAGGCGTTACGATAGGAGCATCTACAACACTTGGCCCCTTCGTCTATCTTGAACGCGGCGCTTCTGTCAGCGACCACATTCGCCTCTCGCGCACGATAGTTCTTCGGGGAGCTAGTGCATCCACCGACTGCGATGGTGCTGTGGTAGCGTGAGAACAACTGCCATATCGCACCTTTTGGTCACGGAAGCTGGCACCTTCCATTACTCAACCCGGCAACAACGAACGAACGGTAACCGGAATAAAAAAAGACCCCGGATGGCTCGTCACCATCCGGGGCCTTTAGCATACCTACAGGGCAAACCGACTAATCAGCCTGCTTCCGAAGGAAGGTTGGAATCTCAAACTTCTCCTCGTCCTCAGAGGTGGAGAGAACCGAGAGCTTCTTAAGCTTGATAACCTCAGAAGCGCCCGTTGAAGTTGGATTAGAGCCAACCTGCTTACGAGCGAATGCTGGTATATCAAGACCGCTGGTCTTAAGACCACCCTGGCCCAACTGGTGAGCTACTGGCGTAACTGAAACAGTTGAATCAACGGAGGTGATCGCATCACCGAAGCCGGTAGCGATAACGGTTACGCGAACCTTATCATCTGAGTTCGGGTCGATGACCATTCCCCAGATGATGTTTGCGTCTTCGTGAGCCTCAGAGTGAATGAGCTCAGCTGCCTCGTTAACCTCCTGGAGGGTAACGTCAGGTGATGCAGTCACATTGATAAGAACTCCACGAGCGCCGTGAATTGAGATATCCTCAAGAAGCGGGCTCGATATAGCCTTCTCAGCAGCCTCAACAGCGCGGTTGTCGCCGCTTGCTTCACCAGTACCCATCATCGCCATGCCCATCTCGGACATAACAGCACGAACGTCAGCGAAGTCCACGTTTACAAGTCCTTCGCAGATGATCAGGTCACTGATACCCTTAACGGCTTGATAAAGAACATCGTCAGCTTTTCGGAAGGTGTCGAGGAGCGAAGTATTTCGTCCCGCGATAGAAAGGAGGCGTTGATTCGGGATAGTGATGAGCGTATCAGCGTGTTTGCGGAGCTCCTCGATTCCTCGGTCAGCGTTGCGCATACGACGCTTTCCTTCGAAAAGAAATGGCTTCGTCACAACACCTACTGTAAGGCATCCGAGACTCTTCGCTACCTCAGCTACAACAGCCGCACCGTACGTTCCGGTTCCACCACCCATGCCGGCGGTGATGAAAACCATGTCCGCGCCGTTAAGCGCCTCACGTATCGACTCGACGCTCTCTCGAGCGGCAGCACGCCCCACCTCAGGATCAGCTCCAGCGCCAAGTCCCTTGGTGATATCATCACCGAGACGAATTTTTTTCTCTGGAAGAGACGACGCAAGAGCCTGAGAGTCTGTGTTTGCTGCGTAGAACTCAACGCCCTTGAGTCCGCTGCGAATCATGTTGTTGACGGCGTTTAGTCCACCACCACCTATTCCGAAGACTTTGATGACTGCATTGTTAGCCTGAAGTTTTTTGTTGATGTCGTCCATGTTGATCCCCTCTGAACTACCCTGAAAATCTAAATCGATCTGCTCCCAATCCTTCACAGTGCCCCTCCCGTGAGATCTTCACTAAGAGTACGCGAACCTTCTCGTAGAACATCCCTTTCGCAAGCTACACGGCTCTCGATCGGCCCTTCGCACGCCCCACTGAACGCAAGCGGCGCCATTATTCCCCATTGACACGAAAAGTAAAGAGATACCAAACGGGTTTTCATTTTTTGAGACGCTTTTTCAAAAGACCTTTCAACCCGCGTTACCCAAGGCCTCCAACAGCCTTTTGTGGCTATAGGATACCGCCGTTTTTCACAGAGGAAAATACCATCACCATACGATTTTTCTTGACTTCAGTGCGACTACAGAACAGCTCCCTAGGCATACTGTAAAATCCACCGCAGTAGAGCCGTAACATTTCGCCGAGAACCACCGAGACTGTCCAGGAGCTTCGTCGAACTAGAGTCCGCCGATAGGAGAAACTCTTCTGCGCTGAGTCACTAAAAGTGCTCCGTAAACCAGCCAACCACTCTACGAACGGTACGCCCGACAGTTCCCTTTCCAGAGACGGCCCGGGGAGCGCCGGTGTGTACCGCGCCGTGAAGCACCAAACCCACCGCCGCGGAACTCTCTGGCCCCTTCACGAGGTCGATCAAACCGCCGACACCCTCAGGCGCCGCAATCCGGACAGGAAGGTTAAAGACCTGCTCCGCAACCTGGGCGAGACCAGGAAGACCTGCGCTTCCTCCGGTGATCACAAAACCACTCGTCAACATATCGAGACATCCAGCCTTAGTCAGCTCGCGCTGAATAAGGGTGAACATCTCCGACACGCGAGGCTCAATTATCTCAGCCAAAACGAACTTCGAAAGAACTCGAGCCGCACGGCCTCCTACGGAAGGAACCTCAAGGGTATCATCTTTCCGAACGCCGGCCGTCATTGCGGAACCGTATTCACACTTAATTTTCTCCGCAGCCGCAAGCGGCGTTCTAAGCCCAGCCGCGATATCATTTGTAATATGATTTCCCCCGACAGCAAGAACCGAGGTGAATTTGACGGCACCTCCGTGGAACACCGAGATACTGCATGTCCCACCCCCAATATCGAGTAGACACACACCAAGCTCCTGCTCTTCCTCAGAGAGCACGGCCCTTGCGGAGGCGAGCGGAGCGGCGACGATATCCTGCACCGCCAAACCACAGCGGTTGGCGCATTTTACGATATTCTGGGCACTCGCAATCGCGCCGGTTATGATATGAACCCGCGCCTCCAGGCGAACTCCGGAGATACCTATCGGATCCTTAACGCCATCCTGCTCATCAATAACGAACTCTTGTGGAATGACGTGCAGGATCTCTCGATCCATAGGAACCGCGACCGCCTTCGCCGCCTCTATGACTCGCTCGATATCGAGGCTCGAAACCTCTTTGTTTTTAACGCCGACAACACCGTGGCTGTTCTGGGAGCGAAGGTGACTCCCGGAAATCGTCGCGTATACGGTACTAATCTCGCAACCTGCCATCGTTTCCGCCTGCGCAACAGCCTTGCTGATTGCACTTACGGTCCCTTCGATATTAACAACAACGCCCTTACGAAGCCCCCGTGACGGACTTGTTCCAACGCCTATAACGTCGATCCTCCCGTCAGCTTTCCGCTCCCCTACGACCACCTTGATGGAGGAGGTTCCAATATCGAGGCCAGCAATGAGTGAGGAAGGTGTTGCCATGAGACCGCTCTACAAAAGAAAGATGCAAGACGTACAGCCTAAACGCAGTTTGAGGTAACTGCAACATGTTTTAACTAACTTAAAACAATGCGGGTTTCAAGAAGAACTGCTGCTTTCATGGAGTTTTTTTCGTGTGGAGGGCTTGCGCGAGTCTGTCTCACCCTTCAGGAGCGTTAAAAAACAAAGATCCGACTGGCGGCTCATGCCGAAAAGCATCACCAACACGCCTAACGGATGCTCCGAACGTTTTGTTCGGATACGATTTGGAAAGAAATGATTTATTTTTTAACCGGGACCGGGTCGGGAGAAGCACGAAACTTGACCACACCCACTTTGGCGAAGGCAAGATCCACTTTCTCAATCTCCCCTAACCTATCCTTCATCTGAAGGACTAGTGCTCGAAATCGCCTGCCCTGATCTTCTACAGTTGAGGGAATATCCGAAGGAGCAGAGAAAACAACCGGGAAGGCAATTCGGTCAAACATGACCGCGATATCGTTTCGTCCCTCAAACCGGATCGCCCGTACTGGGAGCTGCACAGTCTTTTCAAGTACTTCTATCGAGTTCTGAGCGGTTGCCAACTGCGCCTTGGTCCGCTCTGCCGCCGTCGCGCGTGACGCCAACCCCTGCAGCGGAACGAGAGATGCCAAGCTATGCTGGGACAGCCCCTCTAGAGATCCCGAAGCAGGCATAATGAAGGTACCGTCCTCTCCGATAATCCATCGCTCGTTATCGACACTCGCTACAAAGCGTGGTCTCCGCTCCTCAACAGACACGATGAAACAGCTGTATCTCGGAAGGAACATTCCAGAGCAATTTTCGACGTTAGCCCCTTTTATCCAGGGATTCTCGACGACTTTTGCTTTAATGCTAGTCTCGTTCAAAAGCCACCACCCTGGGGACTTTGACATTGGAAGCACACGCTCAACCTCTGTACGCGAGAGAACTTTTAACCCTTCTATGCGAACCTCTTTTTCATTCAAAAATCGAACAGCTCGCTGTTTGACATCGCCCCAACCATCAAAAAATCGAGACGGGTTGTCGAGCACATGAATGAGAAGCACGCTCGACGCAATCAGAGAGGTAAAAAGGACTCGCATGACGCTTAGTATAACGGCTTCTCAGACATTCGCGCGATAGGGAAAATGAATCGCCATAACGCCTGAGCAAATGATTTTTTGAAAAAATGAGTAGCAGTGGCAGGGCGAGCGCGAGCAGAGTGTCGAAAAATAATTCCGTCGGGAACATGTTTGGGGTTTGACGAAGCAGGAGATCTTTTCTCACCACCCTGCTCGAGCAAGAGCTCTGTCTAGAGAGCATCGCACAGAGCCAAGCTCAAGCCTCTTGTGCCCCCCCAAATTCCCCACGCTCAGGGCTTAGGGGCTATTTCCCGGCGCAACGTGGCATCGTCAAGATTGCACCCGCCCATCTATTCTCATTTATTTATTGTCAGAATTGGTTGAGGCTCGACTTGTCCAAATCTTCACCTCTGGCTCAAGCTCAATCCCCCCCTCGGCACGCGCTTTCTGACGGCAAAGTTCGATCAGGGCAAGCACGTCCCGCGCCGTTCCCTCACGCTTTGGATTCACAATCCAATTCGCGTGAAGGTCGGATACCGCAGCACCGCCGATCACATGGCCCTTCATACCGAGTGCCTCCAGGATCATACCCGCAGGGCGTTGTGGTGATGGGTTCTTAAAAACAGACCCCGCTGACGGAAGCGCTAATGGCTGCGTAGCACGACGCGCGGCGAGGTTCTCACTGCATTTGCGAGCGATCGTTTCCTTATCGCCTTGCACCAGGTCTAGAACTACTGACGTAACCATCGCGCCTACGGGCAATCCAGAAAAACGGTACCGCCACGGCAGCTCGTCTCGCTTCCATTCACAGAGCAAACCATCTTCCATCACACCACGGACAAGCGCTACGCGAGAGCTGATCTCAGCTCCATGAGCGCCGGCGTTCATAAATACAGCGCCGCCAATCGACGCAGGAATCCCCGCCGCGAACTCGAGACCAGAAAAGCCATCATCCGACGCGCGACGAGCAAAGCTCATCAGGGATGCAGCGCCGAACACCTCAAAACGAGAGCCGTCGACCTCAATCCGCTTGAGCCCAGCGCCGAGCTTGACTATCCACTCATTCAAACCAGCATCACTTACGAGAACATTACTTCCATTTCCGAGCACTCGCACCGGTTGGCCCTCCCGATGAAGGAGCGCGAGCACGTGAACGAGCTCTTGAACGGTATCTACCGTCACAACCCCTCGCAAAGCCCCTCCAATGGCGAAGGTAGTAAGACTTGAACCGGAAACGTCGAACCTAAGCGGCACTGCAACAAGCGCCTGCACGGCCGGAATCAGCGATTCACTAAAGGAATTGAATTGAAGCGGCGGCACTGCCTGCATCGAGCCTCCCTAACAGGGTGGTGAAAAATGGTTCCATCGCGAGCGTTGTGAGTGTTTTGGCAAAACAAACCCGAGAGGACAATACAACCAAAAGCGCATCCGCCGGGATACACTGAGGATGTTTTTGCACTCTCCAACCAAGGTGCAGCCAAGCCATCGAAATGCGCGACAGGAAATCATTGTTCACCACCCTGCTAAACGACTACGCTCCAACAACCGCGCCTATGATCGCGTCGCCTGCTATCTGAATAGGAATAGCGCCCCGCGCGTCGAGGGCCTTCAACAGCTTCTCGGGCATCGATCCAACAGACCCAGCCCCCAGACAGAGTACAAGATCTCCAGCTTCAAGCCGTGCAACGAGCGATGGAGTAACGTCATCGAGGTTTTCCACGTACTCCTTGCTGGGATGAACTACAGCCTCAAAGAAACTCTCCCCCGAAACCCCTTCAATCGGTTTTTCGCTCGCCGCATAGACGTCTGTCAGGATCAACGCATCTGCTTCACCAAACACCGGCAGGTACTCATTCCAGCAGAGCTGAGTTCTCGTATATCGATGAGGTTGAAAGAGCACCCAAAGCTTTTTAAATTGAGAACCACAGCACTCCCGGACAGCCTTGAGCGTCGCGCGAATCTCCGTCGGATGGTGCCCGTAATCGTTCATCACCGTAACGCCACAAGACTCTCCGATAACCTCAAGACGACGCTTTACGCCGCCAAAGGATGCGAGAGCGGCTCGAATGATATCCGGAGAGATACCGAACTCTAACCCCACACCAATAGCGGCGGTACAATTTTGGACAAGGTGACGACCAAACATCGGCAAAATAAACACACCAAGACTCTCGCCTTTACGAAGAACCTCAAACGTCATCCCCGTTGGACTAGCCTGAATGTTGACAGCTTGCAGGTCCGCCTCTGGACCAAAGCCGTATGTAACCACACGCCGCTTACATTCCGAGGCGATGCGCCTTACAACAGGATCGTCGATACAAAGGATAGCGACCCCATAAAAAGGAACGGATTGCACGAAACGGTTAAACGACTCCTCAAGATCCTTCCGAGAGCGATAGGCGTTCATATGCTCATCGTCGATGTTCGTAACAATCGCGACCGTTGGCTTAAGAAGCAGGAAGCTGCGATCGCTCTCGTCTGTCTCGGCGACAAGATAGTCGCCTTGCCCTAAGCGTCCCCCCGTTCCGAGGCTCTTCACCTGCCCGCCGATAACAACCGTAGGATCAAGGCCCGCCGCGTCCATGATGACGCTACACATACTCGTTGTTGTTGTCTTTCCGTGCGAACCAGCTACTCCAACTCCAAACTTAAGACGCATCAACTCCGCGAGAACTTCAGCGCGACGCACCAGCGGGAGCTTTCGACGTTTCGCCTCTCGTACCTCTGGATTTGCACCGGTGATAGCTGACGAATACACAACAAGACAAGCAGACTCGGGCAGATTCGAGGCGGCGTGGCCAATAGTTACGACTGCTCCAAGCTGCTCAAGGCGACGAGAGACGTCCGAAGATTTCACGTCCGAACCAGAGACCTTAAATCCAGAGGTGAGAAGGATCTCCGCAAGACCGGACATTCCCGACCCACCGATACCTATGAAGTGAAAATGAAGCCCGGGGTTGTACATGCCTACCTACTACGACGCTTAAGGGGGTGCTGCGTGCGCCTTGAGAATCCTCTTCTGTTTACTTTCATAAGATTTTCAGGCTATTCCTGAAGAGGTATCATATAGGCGACCTTCATGGAAGGTTGGACGTACTTCACGACGTTTATTCGATAAATTTGCCCGTTGGAGCCCCGAAATTACCATGGTTAGCGCCCTCGACCTCCCACTCGAAGCCTCCCCTGAAGAGCGATATGTTTTCAAGCCGTCCTACGGGTCTAGCCACCACTGGGCACTCGGACAGATTCAGGGCCACATCGGGGACAGGCGGGTCCTTGATATCGGCGCCGGCGGAGGAGGAATAGGCCGTGCGGCACGCGCGCAGAACCCAAAGGAACTCGTTGCTATCGAGATAGACCCGCGCGCCCAGGCCGCGCTCCAGTCGACCTACGACGAGGTCCACGCTGATATAGCGGTCCTTTCAGGTCGCCAATTTGACCTCGTGGTGCTGCTCGATGTGTTGGAGCATATGAGCGATCCCTTCGGGTTCCTAAAGCAGCTTCGCCCACTGCTCGCCCCGGGCGCTCGACTCATCATCTCAGTTCCGAACGTCGCCCACTGGAGCGTTCGATTCGGACTGCTCCTAGGGCGATTTGAATATCGCTCTCGTGGGATCCTCGATCGCACCCACCTTCAGTTTTTCTCCCGCAGGCGGTTCCTTGAGATGTGCAACTCGGTAGATCAAGCCGAGGTTGCCGTGACAAGCGGAAGTATCGAGCCGATAGAGCTCATCCTTCCAACCTGGGCCTCGAAAAACCCTCTCTTTGAGGGTTTGGCGAAGATACGGTTTAGCTTCGCCGAGCTTCTTCCGGGCTTAATGGCGTATCAGCACCTCGGCGTAATCGTCATCAAGTAAGCTACGGTGGGTAAGCTCAATAGTCGGGAAGTAACGGACTATCGACCCAGTCTTTGAATAGCCCAAAGAATCAGGCTTAACACCGCGCTTACGATCATCATGGAGACAAGTGGCGCGTAGACAAAGGTACGCTCCCCTTGATACCGAATGTCGCCAGGCAAGTTCCCGAACCAAGAAAAGAGCCAAGGCACCTTTGCGGCGAACTTAAC
>CAIXKI010000113.1 GCA_903920005.1 uncultured delta proteobacterium | reverse complement strand
TCTCTCTCGTAATGTAACAGCGTTTGCATATGAGAACTTAAGAACCGATGACGGAAAGCTTCCGCTCCTCGAACCGATGAGTGAGGTAGCTGGAAAGCTCTCCGTACTAAACGGCGCCTACTACCTCCTTTCGCAAAACGGGGGTCGCGGAGTGCTTCTGGGTGGAGCAACCGGCGGGCCGCCTGCCCGCGTCGTTGTGATAGGCGCCGGTGTTGCCGGACAAGCAGCCGTCGCCACTGCCGTTGGAATGGGGGCTCATGTGTCCGTTGTAGATATTAGCAAGGAAAAGCTAGCCACGCTCTCCACCAAATTCGGCTCCGCCGTCGACACCGTTATCTCTACCCCCACCTCTCTTGCGGCAACGTGCAAGGATGCCGACCTCTTAATTGGAGCCGTACTCGTACCGGGAGCAGCGACACCGAAGATCATTACGAGAGAGATGATCACGTCGATGGGCCCCCAAGCGGTATTCGTTGACATCAGCATCGACCAAGGGGGGTGCGCGGAGACGAGCAAACCAACCTCACTTGATAATCCTGTCTACGAAGTTGATGGCGTGATCCACTACGGCGTTTGCAATATGCCGGCTCAAACGCCGCGAACTTCAACGTATGCGTTAACATCAGCGACACTTCCTTACATCAAACAACTGGCGAACGAGGGAGTGGAGAGAGCACTCACGTCATCGAAGCCGATTCAAAATGCGCTTACATGCCACGCGGGACATCTAACCAATCGCCCAACAGCGGAGGCATTACACATTGATTATTGGCCGGTAGAGAAGGTGATTGGGGGTTAGGCGCCGGCCCTCCAGGGACGATCGTCGAAGGTGCGAATGTTTGGACGCGATTAACGTCGCGGGTTCAGGCGGATCTCATCATCATTGCGGGAGCCATTGGAGGGCCGACGGCCTCGCCGGCTTGCCGCGACCCGAGACATCAATCACATCGAAACATTTGTACCTGCGGCCGGCGAGGCTCCGGCGAGACGGGGCGGTGCCCCTCCAATTGAATTCCACGTAACATTATTGGAGGGGCACCGGCCTCGGTGCCCGTATCGCAACCCGCGACAGAACTTTTGCGAGATAGGCGGGCACTGGTCCCACAACAATTCATTCAACTTAAGGCTATCGGGGACCATTGACCCGTCCTGTCCTCGCTCTTTGTTATGGCTTCCGAAACGTATCATCGGTTTCCTCGATATGTAAGTTGGAGGATTTTCTATGTCGCAACACGAGCCAGCCCAACTAGTAGGTATCGAGGGATTAATTTACCTAATCCGCGGTCAAAAGGTGATGTTAGACAAAGACCTTGCGGCACTGTACGGGGTGGATACGCGCAGCCTGGTACAGGCTGTTAAGCGAAATGCTCGGCGCTTCCCGGAGGACTTCTGTTTTACATTGTCAGATCAGGAGTTTACTGTTTTGAGATCACAGATTGTGATCTCAAAGCGCGGCGGTCGGAGAACGCCCCCCTGGTATTTACGGAACAGGGAGTCGCCATGCTCTCGGGCGTCTTACATAGCGACAGGGCCATCCAAGCGAATGTAGAGATCATGCGAACGTTCGTGAGGCTTCGAAGGCTCCTGGTAACAAACGAAGCGCTCGCAGAAAAATTAGACATTTTGGAAAGGCGCTACGACAAGCAATTTAAATTGGTCTTTGACGCTATTCGAGAAATTATGACTCCTACTCAACCACCCCCGAAACAAAGAATTGGCTTCGGGAGATGATACCTAGTGCGCCTTGAGCTGTAAGAGACGATCGCTGAGCTTTTTCTCGCATATTTCAAGTCCATTTTGCGCAGCCCTCTTCCTCCATGCGTTGAGCGCTTCTTCGTACCCTTCCGGATAAAAGCTCAGGACCTTTGGGGGTCGGTCCACAACACTGGCCTTGAGACTCTCCCTCGTTATCGCAAGATGCATGGTAACGCGCTGGTATCCTGGCGCCCGCCCGGGTGTGAAATGCGCTATCTCAACATGGCAAATATCTTTTTTGTCCGATGTAACGTCGCATTGATTAACAAGTACCATAGAAACAACTTGTCCGGTTCCATTCCTGTATCTCCAAGCGCCAAGAAGCGGATCCGCCTCTAAAGCAACCGCTGTAGAGAGAGGCGCTGCTGAAATCAGTTGAGAAGCAATTAGAAACAATAAGATTTTTTCGTTGGTGCCATAACCGTTGCCATCAGCGTCCGCGCCCAGCGGCACGCTGGATGCGTTTTTTATCGGGCGACTCTTATCCTCTTCTTATTCAACATCTCCTCAACCTAGAAGCAGCGGCTCATCGATAAACAACCGGTCTCTCAACGGAACCTATAGTTCCAATACAAATAGATCCAATACAAAGTCGAAAGATGAAGAAATATCGCTAGAAAGAACAGTACTATGGCAGTTCGTGAATAACTTATCTTGATAGGTGACCGCGAATAACGGTTCCTTACAAAAACGCTTAGAAAATATACTGGAAGAATTACCAAGGCGCATACAGACAGGTAAAAACTCAAGAGAACAAGTGATACAAGAGCAAAACGTGCTGCTTTATGAACCTTGATGAGTGCATGCGGATGTAGTTGATTGTACCGACGCACCCTCACCGCGTGCCATAAGAGTAATACGATTCCGGCGAGGGTCGGGATCGCAAAAGTTCCATAGCTCGCGAGTATGCCAAAAACATACCCAAAGTCAGCTATCCAACATAAAGGATTCGAACCGTGACCATTTCCATCAAATGGATGACATATCCCCAAAGGAATCAAGAAGCTGCCAGCGAGCAGAGCCGCCAAATGAATAGTTATTGTCGGACTAAGGAGTAGGAGCGCAACAGTGGCAGAAAATTTGCCTGTTGGTTCTACCTGCTTTTTATTCGGTCCATTAACAGCGTCACTCATACTTCACATGAGACTCTTTCAGGATAACGACGTGCGCACCTGGCGAAGCCGCGTAGCGGCCGAAGCTCAGGTGCCACAACTTGTTAGCCTACTCTTTCTTTGCTTTATCCAATAGGTAGTCGATACGTCGTTGAGACGTGCTCCCATGGCCACGTTGAAGGCAAATCCCGTCACTCCAATTTTCAAAATGCTGCTGGCCTGGTGTACCATCTGGCCCCACCGTATCGGTTACATATGTGATGTCCCTCCCCTCGGGGTCGTTAACACCGGACGCGGTAGTTAACGCTGCCCCACCATCCGGCAGGCGAGTAATTGTCAAAGTCTCACCAGCTAGATTAAGCGAGACTTTAGCCTCGGCCCCGAGAAGACCGTCGATCGCCTCCTTGCTCTGTGGAGGTGTCCTTGGTTCCTTCTGTGTTGCTGCATCCATAAGAGTTCCTATAAATCTGGTTGCGATTGTCCGTGATTCTAAAGTGGTAACTGTCGGTATTCAAATAAGGGCTAACATACGTATTGTGCAGATCCGGTAATCTAACACCAAACCTACCGGCACAAGCTTACCGCATTGAGTATCTCCTACTCAAAAATAAATCAGCCTCTCCATTTCTCTCAGAGACTGCGCGCAGACAAGTCGTGCCTGACATGCTTTAAAAGCATGGGTATTAACTAAGCAAATCAGATACTTTACGCGTTTGCCGTGAAGAATACCTTCTCGAAATCATTGTTTCATATGTTTTAAAAACATATGACTGGATGCTTCTGATGACAATTAGCCAGACGGCTAATTGTGTAACTACCTGCATTGACGCCTCGTGTTGCTATGCGTCGAAAACACACGAGATACGGTTCCGCGCCGCGCGGTCACTGAGAGAAATAGAGGGGGGAATAGAGGAGAGCGGGCCGTGCCCCTTACGGCTGCCGATGCATTCGTCGCTCGTCTCGATTCGCGTGTTGAATCGCATCAGGTCAGGCTAAGATAGCCTGGCACCAGCTTCTGGGGTACCAGCTGAGGAGATGCACCAGTAAGTAGGCTAGGGACCTTTAGCTAGAGCTTATTACCCCACGTCACTTAGGATAACGCCGACCGAATCCTTCGAACTTGGTAAATCGCTCGTACTCGTCGAAGTTATCCGGTATTTTAAGACTCGATATGGGAGACTCTTGAAGGTCAGGGGGCTGAAAATTTCGAAAAAATTCGACACCCTGATACAAGCCTTCTGACAGTTCGTGTACAGCACGGATGGCCCCACCCTCTCCTACCCAGCGCTCAGGGACGTATCCAGCACTATGGAGGAGCTCTAGATACCCATCTGCTACCGCCTTCCCCTTCCCGAGCGCTCTGTCGAGGTGAAGCGCAATATGAAAATCAGAAATTGAGACTTCCGGCCTGATCGGCGCGATCCTGAGATTTTCTCCATCCAACTCCGCTTCTGCCTTAAGGCGAAACGCCTTCGCTACCAATTTGTCGTTGGGGACTCCATCAAATCTCTGACGCTCGAATCTTGTTAGCCGGAGAACTCCATGCAACGTGTCAAGAACACACCGAGGCGACGCGAACAACGCGTTATCGTTCCATATGACCGCATTCAGAGTGAAATCACGAGTGGTGAGGTATTCCTTGAGGTTCTGGACCACCTCGACTCCATAACCGTTACCTGCATCCTCTGGGCTGAACTTTTGAGCTAGAACGCCGTCGAGCGTTGCATCGGGCCAGGAGGTCTCCACCCGTATGAGATCACGATCCCTCATCGAATCTAGCCGATCGGGCAACCCCAGAGTCGCGCGCAGTAGCTCCCGAGCCACACCGCCCTTGTATCCGTAGCCAGGGGGTAGAATAAGGTCCTCAGGTAATTGAACTCTATAGAAAGCGATTATACCGCCACGAAGGACGGACATGCTAGTTTGTAGCGGAATGATATCGCGAATCTCTGCAAGCCTCAAAAGAGTGGATTCAGCGCGCACGGGGAGGCTACCACTGCCACACTCGTGCTCCCGGCCGTTATTCCGCCCCTCCTGATTTTTGTATGACACCAGCGCTGAGGGCGGTGGGTGCATGTTTAACCTAGCGTTCATCTTCGCTCTCCCCTAGTTAGTAATCTGGCGCTGTATCGTGAGGGGCCGCCAACAACCACATACACGGCTTTCTTCAAGGGTTATGCCCTTTGCATCACAACTAGTTGCATCCGATACGCCCCAAATTAAAGGAAAGGGGCACGTCATCAGTCCGCCTATACTGTTCAACTAATTACGAAAATCCTTATAAGGGTCCTCGTACTACTTATGCGCATGT
>CAIXKI010000112.1 GCA_903920005.1 uncultured delta proteobacterium | reverse complement strand
GACAATCAACACGCATGACGTAAAGATCCACACGACCAAATGCACCAATAACCACGTTTTTACGGCCCGTCCCTCGCCTAACCGCGACCCAATACCGATGCCAGCCAACGCCGCGAACGTAAGCACAACGCCGAGCTCGTACAAAGCCCACGGATAGAATATGTGCATCAACAGAAGCGCAATCCACCACCGCTGCGCGAAATGTCCCCGACGGTCCAAGAGTAGTCCAGCGCACACGCACGACGCGGCGATCAGCGCTCGAAGGGCGGACATCTCAAAACCTATCAAAGCTACATACAAACTCGACACGAGAAATCCGACACACGTGCTCGCGTGACGAGCCACTCCCACGATAGAGAACCACCGGCACACAGAGCCACACACAAGCGACACGAACCCAAACACGAGGCTCACTTGATATCCAGAAACCACGAGGAGATGAGAGAGCCCGAGTTCACGAAAACCATCTTCAACTCGGGCGCTCAGAACATCCCGAACACCGAACGCCATCGATAAGAAGAGCGCCCCTCCACGACTCAACTCACCCTCGTGAGAGACTATCGATCGCATCCGTTCGCGAACTGCCGCTATAAAATTGGAGCGCCGGGATAGTGGGCTAGACGCATATCGAACACGCAACTCTCCCGAGACGCGGCGCCGCCAGAGATATCCCTCCCACGAGATCGGATTGACGGGTTTGGCGACCGCTTTTAAATCTCCGCGGACCCAGACGATATCGCCCCGCTTAAGCAAGCCGGTATTCCGCCACGGAAGATCGATACCACGACACCGGATAACGGCTTCCTCACCATCTCCTTTGATCCGCGCGTCAAACGACACCGAACCTGACATCCCTCGCGAGGGCTCACTAAGTACCTCAACCAGGAGCTGAACGTCAGAAGAAGTTTCAATATGCGGTGGGAAGAGACTCCATCCAACAACTGAACAGAGGCCGAGCATCGCCCCAAGGAAAAACCCCCTCCGACCATGCGGCCAAAGCCCACAAGCAACCCCTATCAACACAAGTCCCCCAAGAGAGACAGAAAGAGGAAGAAACCACCCAACGGCCTGCGCCAGCACAACTCCGCACGCAAGCGGCATCGCTGGCGCTCCCTGGCGATACGAGGCGAGGATTCGGACGAGTCGAGGTACAAAATTCATGGAATATGCGCAGAGGCATATTCGCTAAAGCCCGTGAAAAGTTTCGTCACACCGGAGACTCGTGTCGGTCATGACTTTCCGAGTTTTCTCCCACTTTTCCCCCACTTTACCCCTACTTTTTCTCTCAGAGACCGCGCGGTAAAAAACCCCTACTTTTTCTCTCAGAGACCGCGCGGTAAAAAACCCCTACTTTTTCTCTCAGAGACCGCGCGGTGAAAAACCGGGCGCGGCATGCTGTAAAAGCATATCGATAAATCTCAAAAGACCAAGCAGTTGCCTAAATTCGTTCACAGCCAATTCTTATGCGACATTTCACTTTATATGTTTTAAAAACATATAAACTGAGAACTCAGTTCACGGCTAGCATCGGCGCAACGTCCGTAACCCTGGGGACTGCTTAAGCAGATAGATGGTTTTAAATCATACTAGACTCGGTTGTTTTGCCGCGCGGTCTCTGAGGGGAAGAGCCCCTGATCGCAAGCTACACCAACGCGCTCTCACGATACGCTCAAGACGGCTTTTCAACGCATGCCTGGAAGACACATTCACAGGGGTTGGAGTGGTGGCCACTGACATCGTCGATTAGTTGCCATTGGAAGGAGGCGGCAGGTACAAATGCCGCGTTCCGCCCCTACGCCCTCCGACGAGGGGTAACCGACAAACAAAGATCGAACGGCTTCAAGAGCGTGTTTAGTGTCTCAACAGTTGGATTGTATCCAGGGCCAATCACACGCAGAAGATTAGAACTCGGAAGCTTCGTCTTAAGAGCGAACTCTTTGACTCCGTACGCGCGTACAACCTTTGCGAGAGCCTGTTGAAGCGAGAGCCCTTCCTCGAGGCACCCTCGAATGAATTCCTGCGCGAAATCCTTCTTCCGTAGGTCCCGAGCTAACCCGGCATTCCATTCAACGCTACGTCGTGACATGGCCGTCTCCTTTAAACTCTCTCCAATGCTTCTTTGCTTTTGCTATATCTCGGGTTTGGCCACGCTTTATGCTCCCTCCGAGAAGGAGGAGAATGTTCTTTCCATCCCTTCCAAAATAGATTCGGTATCCGGGGCTTAGGTGAACACGCATCTCAAAAACTCCGTCACCAATCGATTTCCAATCACCTAAGTTGCCAAGCTCTGCCGCATATAGTCGAGCCTGAATCCGTGCCGCAATATTCGCCGGAAGGAAATTCAGCCATTTCCTAAACGAATTAGTGCCACTTGAGTATGCAACCTCGAGTATCTGATATTTTATAAGTATCATAGATGATAACTATAGGAAAGAGGATATTGGGACCGAATCAAGGCTATATCCCTAAGTATCGAAGGCTTTTGGGGAAAGTTGTGGAGGGGGAGGCGAACTCGATTCTGGAGACTTTGTCCTGGGGCGAAAGTAGCCTAACACCAATCCCTAATCCCTAGAAAATAGTTGGCCTGCACTAGTTGGCGGGCCAGTTGGAGCAGCACCCGTTAGACCTGCTGGACTGGCAGTTATACTCGCCTCCGCCCAGGACAACCGAATCCTATGTTCAATTACTTAGCCCACGTCCTCTCTTTCGTCTGAAGCACCCTCGTCGATTCGCTGGACATGAGTCTGAGGACGTACGCCTCCTTTCCATACAGTAGTTTTTTTCACCGGTTATGAGCCAGTTGGTTAGTTCAAAAGATATCCGAGCAGTGACCTCTCTTGGCGACAGCGCCCCCTCGTCCACAATCGCTCCTACCGCCGCACAGAAAAAGGAGACCCTAAAGGGGGAGCTTCGCGCATCTCTGTCAGAGGGCGAGGCCCTCCGGACGCGACTTACAATCCTAGAGGCGGCGGAAAAAGCCACCTCCTTTATCCGTGACGCCTCGATCGCCGTTGGAACCGGCGTAGCCACGGTCATCTCAGGGCCCGGCGGCGGCGCAGCGTTTCGTACGGGGATCGGAAGCCTCAGTCATCTTACGGAACACGGCGTAGGCGAAGCAATCGACGCCCCTAACACTCAGTCTTTGGGGACCCAACTAAGAAGTGACATTGTGGAGGGCGCCGTGTCGTACGTTGGAGGCACCGTCGCGATGAAGGCTGCCGGAGCGGCGGCGAGCGCGCTGGGAACAAAGGCGGTAGCAACGACAACAAGTAAGCTCGTAACCGCTGAAGCCGCGGGACTCGCGAACGCGACCGTACAAAATGCGCACACCGTTGGAAGTAAAATTCTCAGTGGAGAGGAGTTCTCCCGTCACGACGCGAAAGCGATCGCCGCGAATTACGTTGCGGCGGGCTTGAGCGCCGGGATTAGCTCAAAAGTTCCCGTTACCCCTCGCCTATCAACGGTGCATGCCGCTGAAGCCCTCGCTCACACTGGAATTGCGGCGGGACAGCAATATAGTATCGAGGGTAGTATCTCTCCTAATGCCGTATTAGCCGCGGCGGCGCAAAATATCGTGTCTGCCGCTGCGGTGGCCAAACGTGCGACTCTTGCGACTCCAGCGATGAAAGAGGCGCCCTCTTCAGACCACGTATCACCTCGCGCCTCGTCACTAGCGGTACACGGGATACACGGAGACGAGATCTCAGGAGCGTTAACCCGTCACGTAGAGACATGGCGCGAGCTCTCTCACGAGTGGTCTCCCCTGCAACGATGGACCTTTGAGGAGTCCGAGAGACGCGGACTTCAGATCGAGGTGGTCAAAAACAAAGGCACTGGCTCCCCTGGTAAGGTGGAGGTCGCCCTCGATGAAACCTACGATACCCCTGAACTCGCCTTCGAGAGTGCGCGGCGTGGAATGTACAACTCGGTCGCTGAGCTAGCCCTCGGCAAAGCTCCAGATCTCTCATCCCCCGAGGGCGTGTATCTACACCGACTGTGCGAAGAGTTGGCGGTGACCTCACCTCACCTCGAACGCGCTCGATTCGAGATGTTAAAACGTCATGGGGTCTCGTTAAACGACATGGGTCTCCGCAACCTTACCTTCAGAACGAGTGGAGACCTAAGGACCATGGTGAACGAGCTCCGTCGTATCGGACATCCCGAGCAGGCCGAATTTTACAAGGAGTGCCTCCAGCGCGCGGGGATAGATGTCGAGCTTGAGGGCGCTAATCGTGGAGTAAAGATACCCGTGTATGGTTTAGCCGACGCTTCTGTTTTGGACCCCTTAAGACGTTCACTCGCTGAATGGCGCTCAACCGCGACCGATATCACCCCCCTCACCAAATGGGTAATGGAGACAGCCGAGAAACACAGGGTCGAAGTGATCGTAATCAAACGAGGATCTCACGCCTACGACGGAACCCGCGTAGGAGTCGCTCTAGAAGACATCCAACCATCGCACGGCGCCGCTGAGATCGCTCGCCATGAGCTGTGGCACGCCGTGAGCTCCCGGGAGTTTTTTGAAAAAGTAGACCCAAAACGGCTCTATCGCAAAGAGCCATCCTCGCTCTACCTCGACGAGCTCGTGGCCCACCTCGCCGCTGGACGAACGCTTCAGGAGGCGCACACCCACGTCATGCACAACTACGAACCAAGCTTCACTACAATGAAATGGCCTGAGACGTACGCTCGCCTGAATGGAGACCTCACACGTATCCTGGGTCAAGTCGGCCAAAAGGTCAGCCCTGAACACCGCGAGTTCTACCGCAACGCGCTCTCCATGGCTGGAATTAAGGTTGAGTAGAGCACTCCGCTAAGCGGTTCGAAAAAAATCGATTATTAAATCCACGTAACACCACGATGAATCCACCAATCGCGATGCGCTCTTTACGCTCAACGAGATTACCCAACCTTGAGCTGTACCGAGGTCTCCTTCGAGGTCTTCTTAGCTGCCCCCGTCCCAACGCTCACCGTATAGCTCAGGGTATAGGTCCCCTTACGCAACTTGGCAAAGTTCACGAACGGTGAAGTGCTGGTCTTCGTCTCTGTCGTTGCTCCGCGCCTTAATGAGACGGCATACGAAACCTTCCCAGTGAACTTTTGAAGCATCAAGCGCGCAGTAAAGTTAGATTTACCCTTTCCGAGCAACACTTTTGACACCTCAACCTTCGGACTAGAGGGCTGTGTCGATGCGCTTGGGTCGAGACAATCGAGGGCTCCGTTTCCGTTCGCGTCAACGTCTGCCACGTTACATCCACACGCCCCAGGTTGATCCTTTAGGTCGGTACACGCACACGAACTCGCCGCGTACTTAGCGGGATTTGTCGGGCATCTGTCAACGCAGTCCTGAGAACCATCTGAATCGGTGTCAGTTTCAGCCACGCCACAACCGCACGCGCCAGCACTAGTTGACTTGGTTGGATCCGTTGGGCATTTATCCACACAGTTTGCGATACCGTCGAAATCGACGTCATTATCAGCTACGCCGCACCCGCACTGACCAGGCGATGTCTTCAGTGGGTCGGTATCACACGTTTCAACGCAATCCGCCGTGAAGTCGCTATCAGTATCTGTGTCAGCGAAACCACATCCACACTGCCCACCCTGGGTCTTGTTCACGTCTGTTGGACAGAGATCCGCGCAATCAGGCACCAGATCCCCATCAGTATCCGTCGGGCACGCGTTTTGAGCGAGGTATACCTGCTGACATCGGCTCCCTCCACACGTTGGACCAACACCACCCTGAGCGGCCGTCTCAGACACAGCATCCGTAGCGCGAGTGTGATACGACACGGTAAATCCAGTCCCACTTACGTGATTGAGGTCAGCATCTGCATCGAGTCCAGCACCACTCGTTCCAGCAGTTACGATATCCGTGACTTTTCGTACCCTATCATAAAGGAAGATATTCTTCTGACTCGTTGTTGTCGTCGCCTTAAGATTAGTGGCTCGCGACTCAAACACGACGAATCTTCCGTCAAGGCTCACTCGAGCATTGGTGCTATCGCCATTTCCTCCTACCCTCGTTGCTCCCGAGGTCGCGTTGTACGCGAGGCTTATCATCTCTATCTTCTGATTGAGCTTATCGAAGAGATATATCTGACTCACTCCATTACTAGCGACATACGAGAATGTGTTTGGGTGCGGGTTTCCACCGCTGCATACCATCGCGGGATTGGCCTCATCGACAACCATATCATCAGCCATCGAATCAAAGACTACATAGCGGCCTGTAGAATCGACGCTAGGACGCTGACTATCTCCGTTAGCGGGGCCGTTATCGTTTCGTAAGGTTTGAACAACTCCATCTGCGCAAAACGGTATCATCGTCTGACTGACGAGAGAGAAATCATCCGATTTGTGGTAATAGATGTCGCTATAAGGGCGAGTATCAGGATTGTATTGAACTGGGTTAGTCGCCGAGGTATCGAACACTACCACGGACGCGTCAGGAGACATCTGCGCGTTCTTACTGTGATTATTGAGCAACTCTACGGTACTCTCTCCAGCATGATATCCATAGTCGTCATAGAGGACAGAGGTGTAACATGCGCCGGTTCCCGGCTGAAAACAGTTTGAACCATTACGCACAAATACATCGCGAACGGCTCCGTTAGAGTCCGTACAGGTCGGAGTTAGATTATCTATCTCGTTAGTCGCGGCAGAGGTCATAAGGATATTTTTCCCGTCAGCACTGAGCTGCCACAGAAACGAGGTGCCGTTACCTCCCTGTTTAACGTTGCTGTTATTCTCTGGATCGCACTTAGATGTCGAAAGAAGATTCTTTTCGAATTTTCGATCGTGAACATAGATCTGGTGCGGGTCGTTTCCTGCTCCAACAGGGAACGAATAGAGGTTGGTTACATCTGATTCGTACGCGACATAGCGCCCCTCCTCTCCCGATGGTCCCCCGATCTTAGGATTCGTGCTATGAGCATTTCCCGTAGTCCCAGCAGAAGAACAACTGATACACACCGCTGGGAGGTCAGAGTACCGATCAAGCCAGTAAACCTGCCTGAACGCGTTTGAGTTATTTGCTCGATTCGATCCGTAGTCATCAACCGTGGGATCCTGTGATACGAAGGCGGCAAATAACTTTCCATTCGCTAACTGCTGAAACACGAGCTGCTCGCTGTCAGCAGCCAACGCCTGGTACGTTCTCGTATAGGTCGGCGCGGCGCCTATATTTGTGATCTTCTTGCTCAAGCGATAGGTATGCGCCGAATCGAACGGGGATGTTTGAGCACGGCTTATCTCCACGCCAACCGGGGCGAGAGTGAGTGCAGCATAGAGCGCATACCGCTTAAGACCGCGAACGTTCCGCATAGAGACTCCTGACAAACTGTCAACCGAGTCTCATAGTCGGCACTTTTAGAGAAAAACTGAACTGGAACCTACGCGCCGGGCAGACGCGCCGTAACGTAATGATATATGGACGTTAGCTATGAGAGGACCTGCCGGCATCCGAACCGGTATACTGCCCAAAACATTCCGCGCAATACGTGGAGGGGCACCGACCTCGGTGCCCGTGAGAGCATCTACGGGCACTTCATCCATCACTCGCGCGCCGAACGCCGTCCCACCGAGATCTCGACGTGGGCTGGTCCAAGATCGTGCCTCGGATTCGCCCACAGCGCAATTTGAGAGGGATCGACCAGTTCGGGAATCGCCTCGGGATTTCGGGCTATCTGTTTAATAATCTTTCCACCATCCCGGGCTACATCCACACCCTGAAGGATTCCGAACGGCCCAACGCGCCCCCTAAATTTACTTGAACCAGCGGCTCCGATCTCCAGCGCCGCTGAACTCGCGGGAACAACCTGACCTTCAAGATCGTATCCGCCTAGCACCTCTGGAGTGGCTTCTCTGCTGAACGTAGAGAGATGAACACCAAGATAGCGTTGAGCTCTGAAAGTTACCGCAAAGAGATACCACTGATCGGGAAGAATCTGCGTTGAAGCAAAGGCGTACCATCGTCCATTACCCGCCTCGTTTCGCCAGAATACGTGCGGCCGTACTCCATCCGCTCCGCCAACAAGTGCCAACGCATAGCCGGTTGAGTTTTGAGAATTAGGATCAAACTTCCCTAAGAACGGAGCTCTGTCACCATCCTTTAAGGGGTTCTTCAACTTGAACCAGGCGAAGAGAAGGAAATCGCCGGTAGAGGGGTTAAGAGAAGAATTGTCGTTTATCCTAACCACCGAACCCATCCCCGTTACCGAGACGGCTTGAGCGAATGCATCTTCTGATGCCGGCTCAACGCTTGACAGCGAAGGAGTGGACGACTTGAACGAAAATCCGATAGCAATAACCGCGAGCCAGGAGATACCGAAGGCAATAAAAAATCCAAGCACGAGCAACAACGTTCTCG
>CAIXKI010000111.1 GCA_903920005.1 uncultured delta proteobacterium | reverse complement strand
GTACCTCTGCGAGCAGTTGAAATGTTCTCCCAGGTTACGCAGACGAAGAACCGATATGAAAACGTCCCAAAGCTCTCTAGTAGTGATCTTGTTTCTGCCTACCTCAGCGACATAATCGGCCCGTTTGAGCAGCATCTTCACGAGCAACGGTCGCGGTATTCCCATGCGGTATCAGCGTCCGATTTAAACGGCCATTTCACGTTTGAGCACCAGTTATCTAATCCACATCATCGACAGCTGTCGACCAGAAATTTGTATGACATCCACCCACGAGGCGATATTCCAGTTCTCGCCCTTGAGGTGCGTCGCCTCATTCGAACCGGTCAAATGTGCATTCCGAGCATCGACCTAACCCGCGCACTCATGACGGTGGTCTATGACACCTGGTATCCGGAACAATACGGAGGCAAAGACATTCGGATGTGCAACATAACTCCGAAGGACCACGAGTATAAATCGTTGTGTCAGATGCTGCACACGTTCTGCTACCTATCTCAGGGAATCCCAGACCCAAGCGCACCCGCGGACTCCTTTTCGGACGATATCTTACCCGAGACACCCGTAAACTATCAGGGAGTCGTTCGTTTATCTTATTGGCTACAAAATCGCCTGCCACTTATTCTCAAAACAGACGGCGATCTGATGTGGGCCCTCGATTTACAGACGCCCGCGATGAATGACTGTCAATCAAGTTTATACGAATGCCTCAAGATGCGCATGGGCGTTCCTGAAGAACCACGTCCGATCTCAGTAGCGGATATCATTTTGGCGTTTCAGCTTTCAGAATATGCCGTCGCCATTGCATCAGAGTCTCGAACCGGGTTCGCTCTGGCGCAGCAGTCTCTCCGACCGGAGCAGAGAGCCGCGATTATTTCCCGTATCATAGATAATCCAACTCCTGACCGAGCGACCTGTTCGGCAAGTTTGAGAACAGCAATCCGGAGACTGATGTATGGCGAACCTCTCCCCGATGCATTCGATGAAGTTAAGCAGCTGGTTCCTATCGAACGCCTGAATGAAATGGGCATGGCTGTGTATATGCTCATGCGAGATCTCGCCATTGAACCGCGTAATTTAGATCAGCTACGGGTCGAGCCAGGCCTACTTTCATGGAACGAGCGTGTCTCCAACCCTCATGCTTGGGAAGCCACTCCTGACAGTTCTTTCTTCAATTCAGTAGACTCCCTTGGTGACTTTGATTTGTGGGCGCCCTATGTGTCCGTGAAGCAAGCCTTTAAACTTGAGCGCTTGTTCGCTCATGCGATTGGAAGAAGTTCTGGTGTACCTCTCGTGCGAGAGTTTTTACACGCCAGTCATCGTCTTAAGATATCGTTCAAAGAAGACCCGCGGCTGGATGTTCTACTTTCACTGGCACCCGAGGCGCTTGCGGTTAGGTACAAAGACCTAATCAGAGAGACCCAGCATGCAATAGCTACTGAGTCCCCACATCTTTTACTAGAAAAACCTCTCGACACCGTTTTGCTATCGGAAGCTCTCAGACGAAATCGCGCACCCTCTCGACTTGCAACCATCGATATTCTGCAGCTCCACGAATCCTCGGTAGCTCGCGGAACGGTACAACCACTCCCGGAATGGGTCACTCCTGGATCGACTTCTCTTCCGTCGCGGCGCAAGCAGCGCGAATCACTTCGAGGGGACTCTAACTTCCTCAAACTTTTTGAATTCTGTGATGTTGTTGCAGCCAATTTCATCTACCCCCCCGCAGAATACGATTCTATGTTCCAGAAACTCCACAAATCAGTGAGCGTAAGACTCCTCAGAACACTCGAAACACCACACTTCTCGCTTACAAATCACCTGATAGGCTCGGATACTTTTGTGGCTTCTCGTGACAACCTTCTGTATGCCAACCATGTCTTAGAGGCACTGCTCGATGCTATGCATGGTGCGTCAGGAAAATCCACGTGGGCTTCCCAACCTGAGTTGAAGCATCAAATTTGGGATGAATTAAATGTTGATAGCCTGCTTAAAGAGCTTGACTCTCTTTTTGTCGACTATCGGGCTCTTCCTGAAACAAAGAATCGACGCGTTATTGAGTTTGCTCCCACACGGGGAATACTAATGGATTTTGCCGGCGACATTTGTGGCACGTGCATGTCCCGATTGAATTTTATCTCGGAGAACGCCTCAGAGGGATTTTTTGTACCCTTTGTGCGCTCAGGGAGGCCACAGAATGGAAACGCCCCTTTAAAACGCCTTGAGGGTGGCGCATTTGTTTTTCGTGGAACGCTGGATGATGGACGTCCCACACTTGTTATTAGAGGTTTCAATCCATCTCATTCATTAATTAACGAGATATCGGTGGGAGATCTGTTTGAAAGATTCGCGGACTATGTTGCCTCTTGTGGAATGCAAGGAGGCGTCCAAACCGTATCAATTCCCGAGGATCCGTTCTGGGGTAATGCTCTGACAAATCGGCGATACGCGTTCCTCTATTTGAAGAGCACATACGAAAAGAGCGCTCCAATCGGATTATCTCCATCGCAGGTTTCTGGCTTCAATGATTGCAGCGTAAGCAACGTAAAAGTCGTTCGAGGCTAAAGGTGCCCTTCAGGATTACCATCGGACAGATCTAGCGGCGGCGATTATAAGTCTTCCGCCGGCGGCCGATCGGTTAGGTATCTAGCGAAGCATGCGAGCGACGGCTTCATGGATTACCTCCCACTTACTGGAAACGCAGGGCACAACAAGCAGGCAGCTATCCGTACGCCAGCCGCTCCTTATCGAGGTCGAAGGTTCAAGCCTGGACCAACGAGATCGAGCATCATAAATCGTTCACCGGGCAGCGGACCATCGGAGAGGGTCTTAAAGCCCCACCCTCTTTGGTAGAATTTTTCGACATCCTCTGATGTAGAGAGCAACACTCTGGCGTTCGGATTGTGGCTTTCTTCTTGCCGCGCTTTGATGTGACTAAGGAGTGAATCGACCACAACACGCCCGAATCCCGCACCACGCACGTCAACATCCACAAAGATCCACGTAAGGCTCCAGTACGCGTAATCAAACGGCTCTTTCGCAGCAACCCCTACCCCCACGAGACGCTCGTTAGGCTGGAAGACCCCGACAACACCGGAGCCAGGCGTGTTCATAATCTGTGCCGCTTCATTTCTGAACCTATTCCCGTAAAACTCTCCCCAACTTGGATCGCGGACAAAGAGTGCTTGAGCCAGATCGAGTTCCTGAGCTAAGAGTAGCCTACTCGAGCAGTTTGCTAGCCCAACGGTTGAAATCTGCGACGGGTTCGAATCAGTTATAGCGGGAACCATGAGGACCTCCTCTTCTCTGTTTAGGCGACCTCTCGATTCCGACCATGCGTCCACGGGGACATAAGAGGATGTGGAGAGAGTTTCAGGGTCTCGTAGACAGGAATTACCGTTACGCTGGAAACATACGGCGCGAACCTCCGTTGAATATCATCAGCAAGCACGGATACGCTACGTGAATCCTCAAAGCGAGCTCCGACTTGAAAGTTCCACGCGCCGAGAACCTCTATAAGATATGAAATCGACGGATGCTTTGCGCAATACTCGCGAAAGCTATCGCGTACAGCCTTCGGCATACTTCCAGCATACACATGTAACGCAAACGCGAAGTAGCCATCGTTAAACGGCGGAATCGTGAGCCCAATTCCAACAAGAACGCCTCGTTCCCGCAGCGATTGCTCGCGATACGTGACCGTAGAAGCGGGCGCACCAAGCACTTTAGAGAGTTGGGCACTTGAGAGTTCCGGAGAGGTGCCAAGCGCATGCAGTATCTTATGGTCGAGGGTATCTAGATTGACGACCTTCTCGGTCGTCCCATACGAGATACTTGTCATTTCGCTCTCACCGGCTCCAAGAAATTTTGGCTGAAAGAGCGTCACCGAAACACAGGTAGCGATGGATACCTCGAACGCAGCACCCTTCACGGCGTTACTTAAAGAATCGACGAAATTAGTCACATCTCCGAGATTCCTGGCCACTATCATCACAGCCAGGTGATAATCGCCCCCAACTGTCCCGACGTAGGTCGTGTGAGGCGATTCTAGTAGCGCCGTCAAGAACAGCTGCCTCGCCGAGGGCAGCATTAGTTGCGTGCATATGAATAGAACGTATTCACACAATCCCGCCGCGTAAGGATTTACAAAAGTCCGATATTTTATTGCTTTCTTGTCGAGTAACTTCTGCAAACAATGACGAACCACGTGCTCTCGCAGTCCTGTCTTACGAGCGACCTCGCGCAGTGACATCTGCGCGTCGAAGTACAGGCACGTAACGACTTTTCCCTCGTCTTCGGTTAATTTCACACTATCCTCGCACTTAGAAGCGTACGGCCTAAACGATGCTAGTATACGTGTTAGGCCAGGTCGAAGCAAAGAACTCGATCCTGAGAGATTTGTCTCTAGTGCCGGGACGTTACACGGTCCCTATCGCTTTGGGGCGCGAACCGAACTCCGAACTTTGCCTCAGAGGCCGCGCGGAAAAAGCCCGCCATTCCTATGATTTCAAATCGGATGAAAATATTCAGATGTTCGATAGCTTAGCTTGCTACAGAACGCCTACTTATGAGCAACGTTCTAGTTATATTCAGAGCCTCATACTACTTCTGCGCGTGCAGCGACTTAACACTTTTGGACGAGGCTTATAATTTCAGTTCTTAGTGTGAGGTTTGAGGCATTCCGCTTGGGTCTTCTCGCCTTCGTTGCTCAAATTACCATTATGAGGAGAGGAGAAAATGTTCGTGAGCTCACATTTTAGTTGTTCTGTGACGTACTCGACGGCTGGTCGCGAAGCTCTCTAGCACCGCACGTTGCCTCTTCCTTGAAATTCCCCGATGACGCCCTAGGGCTTGTCGTCTCTCGTTCGAGCGAATGCTCGATGCTATTATTTCACAATCCTAAAGAGAGAATCATAACACATCGATCAACACTGCCCTTCTTTAGCCCGACCCGGGTTCTACTCGTGGAACTTGTGAGTATTTTGCCGTGTCAAAAAATGGGCTGTATGCTCAATAGGATTCGTGTATCTCCGACACAAGAAGATTCCTCACGGATTCAGGGGGATTACATTTATCGCCAGGTAGGGCATTGGGGCTAATCTGTTCTTATCTGTCGGTTACGCGAAAGACTGCCTTGGCTTTGAAGACTACCATCTTCAGATGATTTACACTCGTTCGACAGGGAGGCCCCGAGGGAAGGATTCGGGGAGTGCTCTGTGAACATCTAGGGATTTTTGGCTCTGTAAGCATCATGGCGAACTCATCCGACTCACTAAGGTATCGCTACAACCCTTCTCGTGATTTGCAGGAATTCAACGGGAAGTTGCGAGAAGATCCTATCTTAAAGGACGCCTTTCAGGCCGCACTCATCGTAGCCGTTGCGCTATCAAATACACGCCCCGGAAGCTCGACGTCATCAACAACCATCCGCGCAGAGGGGTATCTCGAAATCCAAAGAGGTCTGTTCGCCGGACGGCTTAATGAGTACGGAGAACTTCAAAATGCCCTCCGAATGGCCTCTGCTTTATTCGGCACAGGGGAGCACATAAGGCCGCTAACCGATTTAGTGAGCACTCTCTTCGCCAGACGCAATGAAGTTGAAGCTTCTGGGAGCAACGTTGCGCTTGCCCAAGAGGTGCTTGGGCAGGGCCTGATTGAAGATGGCACCATTATTGACTATCTCCTCACTCTCGAGTCACGGCGGCATGCACAGGCATTGGCATCAAACCTGGTTAACGCGCTAGCTGATTCACCAGGATTTAGGAATGGATTGCAGCTGGTGGGAGAGCGCCCGCCTACAGGACTCCTCGAAAACAGAAAATTCAATGACGCTATTCGTCTGTTCGACCGGGATGTGTTGGTAGCAGTTTACCTACTGAGGTTATCCAACGCCAACATCGCATTCAATGGAGCCAAATCACACATAAACGTAAATGACCCCGCAACCCAAGCCTTTATCGGCCCGACGGCGGGTACCCTCGAGGCGCTTGAAACATGCCTTCTGCTTGAGTTTTTCAAACAGCTACCCCCTGAAAAGAGCGCAACTATTTTGAACCGTTGCAAGGCTTTAACCCAGAGCCTTAACATCTCTAACCGTGACTTCGCTGATCTACCGTCATGTTTGAGCATGTTGAACCTATTAAAAGAGACAGCGGAAGCTCTTACGCGAGTTGAGAATATTCAGACGGAACAGCGCTCCATAGTAGATGCGGCACACAAGCTCCTCGCCCTCGATTTGCCGAGCGCTTCTAAAGAAGAGGTGGACACATGGATCAGCACACCTCTTCCCTTTGCCCTCTTCTATTCATACCCGCTCCCGAATTCTCCTGGAGCAGAGGGCTCGACTCTAGCTCTAGATTTTTGCCCCGGCCTGCTGGAGGTCCACGCACTCGATCAGACAGGCATAGGGACGCAGTGGGTTATCGATAAAAGAGGTACGTGGAGGACCCCTAAAACGGGCCCCTTAATTCCCCTTATGTCAGATGATTTAGAACCCGATTCGAACCGGGATTTCGCGCAGTTGCACCGAATAGCTACCGACGCTGGCTTCTTGGTTTTTGACAGCCTCATATCAGCATGGAAGAGATTTCCTACTCTCTTTAGCACTTCCTTCCCAAACACGAAGCTAGTGAGGATGTTGGATAGTAACGGGGCACTCACAATACAGATATCTCCAGCAGACAAAGATCAATTTTTGCAATCCGTGGATCTTGAGAGATTCAACGTCATCCAGATAGCGGACCCTACCTCCTCTAAGAACTCTTTGACCTTTCGAATTCAATACGCTGACACCGCAGGGGTTCCGCCCGAAGAAGCGACACCAGAGCCTGAGGTTCAACGGGTCATTAATGACCATTTCATGAGTCGGTATTGCCAGGACTTCGACGCCCTCTTCAGAACCCTTCGGCGATTGGGCGTAGGATTGGAGCCGGGTAAGGGCTCTCACGAAAATTTAACGCTCAACGGCTATAAAGAAACAACAAGCAGAGCGCTTCGGAATGGCGACATTGCTATAGACCGATCCCTGGTGAGGCAGATCCTAACGCAACTTCACATTCCTGAGAGCCAATTTGTCCGGGCTGCAACCCGTGAAGATCGAAAGTAATCAGCTTTGTAAGGAAGCTACTTGTGTCAGAGACACACGTATCCTAGTGAACGTGCGGCCTCTCACTATTTCTCTCAGAGACCGCACGCTAAAGGGCTTACTTGGTCAACTCTCTTCCCTCCTTCACACGGAACAACCGAATTTACTTGCGATGCTAGAGACGTATTATCTGGCGTCCTTATGAGTGGATTAAAGGCAGATCGTACCAAAAGTAGTACTTAGAGGGCGCCGAGGGCCTTCACTCACGAAGAGAACGGGGACCCAACCAAGGTAGCGTCCCTGTAGAAATTTGTGCTTTACTGTGCATGGGGAGAGGCGGAAAGACTAGTGCCGGTCCCGCCTTTTATGAGGGTTGCCGCATGACCAGAAACCTACATGTTCTGCTTTCGTCCGCGTGCGGCATAAGTCTCCAAATTATTGTTGCTTGTATCGCCTGTGCTGAAACTCAGGCTGTCGACTACGATCACCTTTTGAAGCAATGCGACAACAGTACCGACTGTTGCAAGACCTCGGTCAGACGAATGAAGGATACTAATTCCATTCTGATGCCGGGCGACAAGTGTCCGCCCGGATACGTGCCTCATGGGTTGAAATGCATAACATCGTACCAGTGGTGCGAGCCCTACACAGGCAGATGTGTTTCGAAAGATCAGACTGGCAAATGCAACCAATGGCAAAGAAAACCCGTCCCATAAGGCTGCAAGAAAAATCGCAAAAGCTTCGTTTCGGATAGGAGAAAAACGGAAGCACTCCTTTTTCCCGTAACCACAACTTTCAATCCAACCTCATCGCGCTCGGTCACTCCTAAAACGGTCCCCTGCGACAGAACAACCCCCTGTTGAGTTTGAGAGTTTGCACCTTCAATCCTGCACCATTCGGGTACAGGTAAAAACAGGATGGGCTTAATTCTATTGCCAGTTAAAAAAGACTCGCATCGGTGAGTCTGCGCTCGAAGTGAGGCCCGGGACCAGAGAAGAGAGGCCTCATCTTATCAAGAGGTTATAAACAAGCCAGACTTTTTCGGAAGCACAATGAGGCCAGAATGCGATATGTCCAAAAGGGCTTTAGAGAGGCCTCCTTCGGGTGTTCGCATTTTTGAGATCGGGTTTACTTATGAATTTTGTATCGACCTATATGCGTTCTCGTTACGCACTTTCAATCGTTACTTGTGCAGTACTATCCCTCGCTCACGTATCGCCGGGATGGTGTGATCAACCGCGGGTGGACTGCACTGCGCTGTCAGCGGATATCGTAGGGGAAAGTGGCCTCTTGAGAGATTTGAAGATTGGATATAGCTCTTTGGCCCAAGAACAAGCTACATGCCTGGCAGAAATAGAGCACTTAAACAGAACAAAAGTGTTAGCCGCCGAGCAACGAACTCGTCGATTAAACCTTGAAACAGAAGTTACGCGATTGAGCGATGAATTAGGCCGTTTGCAGGGAGACATCGCCGACAAAGAGAATTTAATTAAAGTACTACAATCGGACTGGACGCTGAACAACTGTGGCGGAGTGGCTGCGAAACCCCCATCCTCTAAGAAACCTCGCTCTACGACGGTTGGAAGAAACGATGTCGTTTAGCCTGAAACTGGACACCCTTTCTTTAGTAGTATTCTGATACTTACAATAAAAAAGGGGGAGCGTTTTATGCACAGCTTCCTTCTCTGGTACAGGGCAACTCTCGACCTCACTGACTCATCCGCACAACAAGCGAAAACCACACAGAAAAAATGAGCCGGTCAAGAGTTGCCCCGTACCAGTGGAACACCTACTTGTGAGTAAAGCGCTATCCGTATTTAGGCCCCACACTACTTCTGCGCCTCTAGCCACTTATCACTTTTGTATGAGGTCTATAGTTCCAGTTCTCAGACTGAAGTTTGAGGCGTTCCGCTTCAAGTCTTCTGGCCTTCGTTTCTCAGGTCCCCGTTACCAACAGTGAGAAATTACTCGCTAGCTCGTAATTTTATTGTAGCCTTACGTGCTCGATGGCAGCTCGCCATGCTCGCAAGCCCCGCACGTTGTCTC
>CAIXKI010000110.1 GCA_903920005.1 uncultured delta proteobacterium | reverse complement strand
GAAGTCAGATTCCTTAACCATCTGGACGAGAGCCTCTCGTACTGAGATCGGGTTAATCGAATTCATCTCGATGTTATCGGAGAGGGCGTTATCAAGCGCCTTCATGATAAAGCGAGTGGAGATTCCATTCATTCCCTCACTCTTCGCTTCCTCGCGAAGCTCTACCACGTCGACTCGCTTCGTCTTGCCCTTCTCAACGACCTCTTCGCCGTTGTAGAGCTTCAACTTAGTCATCAGATCGACCTTATTTGTCTGCTCAAGTCGCGAAAGTATCGCGAACATCGACGCAATCTCAATCGTATGCGGGGCGATATCCGCGGTAAATTGAGATTGGCGAATGATCTTCTTGTAAATCTTAACCTCTTCAGAGAGGCGAAGATTGTAAGGAACTTTCACGGTCACGATACGGTCGAGAATCGCCTCGTTCGTATGATCACTCTTGAACTTCTTCCATTCAGCTTCGTTCGAGTGCGCAACGATACACGTATCCACGTAGATCATTCCGTGACGACCAGGCGCGGGAATCGACTTCTCTTGAGTCGCCGTGATCATCGCGTGCAGATACTCGGTTTCGTTCTTGAACACCTCAATAAACTCAACCATTCCACGGTTACCAACGTTCAATGCGCCGGTAAGATCGAGAACTCTAGGATCGCCCTCTGAATAAAGGTCAAGCTTCGAGATATCCTCCCCTCCGATGAGAACACTCGTATCTTGATTATTTGGATCTACTGGAGGAACGACACCAACTCCGCGTTTAGCGCGGATACTGAAGTCCTGAGTGTGGACAGGGAAATCTTCCCACTTTCCACGGTACTCCTCCTTGAGGCGGTACCGACATACGGGACAGAGGTCTCCTTCGATCTCTACTCCGAGCATCTTTGAGAACTCTTTTCGAAGGTGTCGTGGTACGAGGTGGAGAGGCTCCTCGTTCATCGGACATCCGTCAATAGCGCTAAATGGTGGCAATCCCTCAAGACCCTTCTTGAGTCGCTCCACAAGAGAGCTCTTTCCAGAACCTACCGGTCCTACGAGGTAGAGAACCTGACGACTTTCCTCTCCCTTCAATGACGCGGAGTGAAAATATCGAACGATCTGATTGAGCGTCTTCTCCATTCCAAAGAACTCATCAGCGAAGAAATTAAAGACTTTTAGCCGTTCGCCTTTAAAGATCCTCTTCAAACTCGGATCCTGCTCAAGGTCCACCTCGACGGTGCCCTTGTCCGCGATCATGTCGTAAAGGCGTTTATGGGCAAGCTTTACCGCACCCGAATTTTCGCGGACTTTCTCCAGGTACTCGAGCATCGAACCTTTCCACGAGGTCTTCTTCCTGGTTTCGCGGTCCTCTTGGATCAATTTTTGGAACTTGTTTTCCTTCGCCATGGAACATTCTCCTCTACGTTCGCGACACTACCACCCAGACTGTTTCAAAGAGCATTTGCGCTTCCTCGTGCCGCACCTTCGGCCAAACTGTTGTGGTCCCTCTCCCTGGCTTTAGAAACACCACCCCGGTTAACACCCCGGGAGGATCCCGCTGCCAAGAACTTCAACCACTTCAATCGGCTCGTATGCTGCGATGTATGAGGATTCGCTCCCCTATACCGTAAACGATCTGAGCTAGCACCGAAATTAAATTTAACGGCAGCCCCATCAGCCATCACGCACTTAGACCTTAATTGTTTGATGTCGCAGGCCCCTGCTTTGATTGGGCACCACTACGATTTTTTTAGTCTGTACGAACGATTTCGTGGTAACGGCGTGCTACTTGCCCACAAGAGTGACGGAACAACTTCTGAGCCGACGTATACCGCGCCTTCCCCCATTTCGAGTATGAAGCCCCTCACCACAGCGGATAAACCCCGGGGAACCAGCGGTAACTGGATTCAAAATACCGTTCCATTGACATCACTATTTGTCGCAACCCTTCAGTATTTTCAAGGAAGGCCGGCAAAACCTCTCGACCTCGCCTAGGTATTGCCGGCCTACCTTAAGAACTATCTTGCTTTAAAGAAAAGCTGGCATGCGTTTCGCGGCTCCGAAGGGTTTTGCCAGCTTTTCTTAAGATAGGCCGGCAAAACCTCTCGACCTCGCCTACGTATTGCCGGCCTACCTTAAGAACTATCTTGCTTTAAAGAAAAGCTGGCATGCGTTTCGCGGCTCCGAAGGGTTTTGCCAGCTTTTCT
>CAIXKI010000109.1 GCA_903920005.1 uncultured delta proteobacterium | reverse complement strand
GCTCTCCCCGCTACGAAAGTCGACGTGGATCGCTCTTTGATTGTTTACGTTCCCTCATCCGAGATGTCGCGCTTCGACGCTACACCCGTGCTCACGACACGTCTGAACCCTTAAAGAGGGACGGCTACGGAGCCGCGATTCTGAAGCAATGACTCCTCTTTTCTAAGCTCCAGAGAGTAATGCCTTAAAAGCACTGACCTATTTCGAACAAGCCGAGCACGGCGTAACGGAGCGATCTCAGAGGACCCCTTACCCCTAACGCGATACGAATTTCTTTGAACGAAAATACCTTACGAGAATTCTCTACTCGCAATCAATCGAGGTGAGCTCACCAGACCGCGATCGAAAATACTCAGCTCGTACGAACACCACATAGTCTTCGTCTTTTGTCCCACTCGCGAAGACGCGACACCAATCTGGAGAAAGAAGGAGTAGCGATACAAAAGGACTACCTTGCCGCCACAATATAGTCCCTGGATTTACTTTCGTGATAAAATCTTGCCAGTTCGCCCGCCCCGAGAAACTCGCCTGATGCATTCGCCAGATCTCATCCGGGTTAACATTTGTGCGACCATCGATCGCAACTTTGCTACTCGGATTTCCATCCGCGTCGCTCATCCGATACATCAAATATCCACCAGAACCAAACTCATTAAGGAGAGGCTTTGGCAACGACTTCTCCTCGATGAAGTCGAAGGCTCCCTTGGGAACGATCCCCATGTGGAGAGGCGCGCGGAGAAGATGGAAGATATTTACCACCGAAACTGACATCACAAAAAATGCTATCGCTATTCCGGTATTAGGAGCGAGATTCCAGATATTCTGCTTGGCGGTAAGAATCCCCTCCGCGAAATTATCGTGTATGCGAGAACGGTGAGTGGCTCCGCTCTCACGCCACCATACCGAGAAGAGCAGGACCCACGTTAGCGCGGCAAAAGGAAGAAACTTAACGGCAGTCATTCCAGCCAGAAGCATTCCAGCCCCTAAGGCCCCCCGGGCGATCGTTGGAAGTGAACGCGTCGTGTACGAGACTACAAGAACCAAAAAGACCAAAAGCAGGACGAAAACGGTAGAGAATTGAAGAATTGTCGCCGGCTGAAACTCCGAGATCGCTTGATACTTTAGGGGATGCCCTCCCTTTGCGAAAAACGTAATCCATTCCCCTCCCCTATAAGGAGTGACGAAGGTTCCCCCAAAAAACGCCGATACGGCCAACGTAGCGCGCTTGATAGACACCTGTGAGAGGGAGTTCTGTAGGCTCCAAAACGCGATCGCGACTAACCCAAGCGCGGCCGTTAGGTGAGTGTTTGCCCACAAGCATCCTATGAGGGCCAGAAGAGCAAGGCGCTTCGAAGAAATCCCTTTCTCGGCGATATCATCCGCCACTAAAAGAGCGTATGCGTACAAAATCCACACAATAACCTGAGGCCGAAGAGTGAAGTTGTTGTAACAGGCTACCGCCGCGTACACGCCAAACAACGCGCCGACGAAATGATCGCGCGCGATCCTTCCACACACGAATTGTAAGCTCCACGTGAGTCCGATACCGAGAACTAACTGAGCGACCGCCAGACCCTTAATGCTCCATATGCGTTCTATGAGCGCGAGCGCTATCTCGTTGCTCCAGGAATAGGCACGCCATACTCCCGACGATGAAAACATATTCCAGTAATCCCTATCTGGAACCGTTCCGTGAGCGACAATCCATCGCCCAACCGTGATATGCCACCAGAGATCGGGATCTGAGATGGGCAAACAGATGTATGACCCCACAACAACGCCGAGGAATAACCACAAAATGATCTGAATGAATTTGGATTGGCCTATCATGAGGTACTGTGCCACGCGACCGCGCGCGCAAACTTAACGGTATTGGGATACAGCTTTAAACGGCTCTCTCTTCAATCGTAGGATCGGCATGAGCTACTTTCTTCAATAGCGAAAAGGGAGTGTTAAGGGCACTACCAAAAACCTGCCGCTAAGGCCTTATGCGGCAGAGTGCCCCTCCTAGCCTATGTATACCCTATGGACTATTCGATTTTTTATGGGACCTGAAACATACGACCGATAAAAACGCGCCCCAGATTACGGAAGCTCGACGTTCAAACGACTTTCTAGGAAACGACTTAGACGCGAGCGTCGGCGAAGTAGGCCCGGAGATTTCGTTCAATTCGCTCATTCGGTGGCGATGTATCGAGCGGACACACTTCCCCAGTAATACGCTCATAACTTCTCGCGTAATGGGAGGTGAGCTCGGCGCGATAGGAATCAGGGATTACGGGGACCTCACCCTCCCCACGAAAACCTCGCTCCATCAGCCATCTTCGAATCGGCTCCTTGTCGAGCATCTCGGGACCTTCGCCCTTTCGTCTACGCAGATCATACGAGTCAGCTACCCAGAACCTGGAGCAATCAAGCGTGTGAATCTCATCGGCTAAAACGACTCGCCCATCGAGCAATCCGAACTCATACTTTGTGTCCGCGAAAAGGAGTCCACGTTGAGAGAGATCGCGGGTCGCCATCGAAAAGAGGGCCAACGCCAGACTGCGAACCTCTTCCCATACCTGCGGGCTTACAATACCTCGCTCTATAATCTCCGTCTCGGAGATAGGGGTGTCGTGTTGTCCCATCGCCTCTTTCGTCGACGGTGTCACTATTGGTTCAGGTAGCTGATCGAACTCAACTAAGCCTGCAGGCAGTCTCACGCCACTCACCGGGGTACCGTTTGAATAATCGCGCCAAGCACTCCCAGCGATAAATCCACGCACAACAACCTCTATCGGGATAATAGAAACCTCTCGCCCGACCATAACGCACGGATCAGGGACCGCAACAACGTGATTCTCCGCGACGCTAGATGATCGTTTAAACCAATAATGCGCAAGTTGCGTTAGAACCTGCCCCTTTCCCGGCACCGTAGTCAGAATCCTATCAAACGCACTGAGTCGATCCGTCGCGATTAATACGCGATGCTCGCCGCGTACATAACTATCTCTCACCTTACCGGCATAGCGAGACCCGAGCCAATCAAAATGAGTTTCTGAGAGGGCAGGCGCAAGTGTCTTATTCATCGGTCTTATCCTCTACTCGCTCTCTCTTTTGAGCAGCCCGGATAACCCCTAGGTTATGCCGAATGACGCCCCATACATTTGCCTCTTCGGTGAACGCGTTTGGTTGACTCTTTAGCCTTGCGGCACCAACTAGGGCCTCTTGAGCGATAGTTTTTTGCTCTTTCGCATCGAGCCCCATATCGGCTCTCACGAGACGAAGAATCGCCTCATTGTTGAGGATAGCCGCCTCAAGAGCTGGGTTATCTCCCGGACGAAGTTGGGCCTTGGCGGCCCGGAACGAAGTCAGCGCGCACACAAGATCCCCGTTTTCAACATCAGAGCTTCGCAGCGCTCGTGTCAGATGATACGTGCCCGTCATCCACATTGGAAATGAGCGATGCGCGAAGGAGGTCCAGGTCGATCTAATAGCGGCCACCTCTCGAATTTTTCGCTCAAACTCAATCGAATCAGACGACGCCTCAAGAGCCCTTCCGTATTCGTTCAGCGACGCTAGTAGGCGACCAAGAAATAGAGACGTGTCGTAATCCATACTCTTTGAGAGACCAAACATCGGTATCCCCGTAACGAGCTTCAGATCCTGTATGTTATGGGCTTTAAGGTATAGGGCCCCAAGTGTTCCGGGGGGTAAAGTCGAGAGCGCGTATGGTTCTGGCACGCGCAGCGATACGTTTAACCACCGGTCACTTCCCCACACT
>CAIXKI010000108.1 GCA_903920005.1 uncultured delta proteobacterium | reverse complement strand
CTGGAGGTTTCAGTAATCTTATACCCGGCCAGCATCCTCGCAATCTCATCCACCTTCTCCGCCTCTGACAACACCCTGACAACGGTGACGGCGCGCTCGCCCACCTCTTTATTCACCAGGATGTGACGATCGGAGAGGGACGCTACTTGAGGGAGGTGGGTAATGCACACAACCTGCGACTGTTTTGAGATCTCTTTCAGCATGAGACCAACCGAACGAGCGACTCCACCAGAGACTCCGGCATCTACCTCATCAAAAATAAGAACGTTTATCCCAGACCGCTCTCTGAGAAGCTTCTTTAGCACGAGCATCACCCGCGAAAGCTCCCCTCCCGACGCAATCTGAATAAGCGCCCCGTGAGGCTCCCCCTTGTTGGAGGATATAAGGAACTCGGTTTTTTCAATTCCAAGCGACGAGGGCTCAATATCAGTAAACTGAACTTTAAGAGACGCGTCACGCATGTTGAGCTCTTTCAGATCACCGCTGACCGCTTTGCATAACTCATCCGCGCCCTTCTGTCGCACCTTGCGTAGCTCTTTACCGATCGTCATCGCGACGTCGAGAAGCCGCGCAACGGTACGCTCAAGCTCACGGAACCCCTCACCTCCAGAGAGCTGAGAAAGCTCACGCTTCACGCGCTCCTTCAAGGCGCACAAACCAGCGTCATCAACCCGATACTTTCGCTCAAGACGCGCTATCTCAGAAAGCTCCTCACGCAGGGTCTCAAGAGTAGAGGCATCCACTTCAAGGGATCCAACATATCGAGCAATAGCTATCTCACTATGACTCAGCGCTCGCTTTGCGTTTTCAAATTCTTCTTGCGAAGCCCCAATCGAAGGATCGAGGCGACTCATCTCAGTCATCGCGGCGGAGATCTCCTTAAGCCGGATTCCAACCCCCTCTTCTCCTGACAGGAGATCTTCAAGCTTTTGCCCCAGCGCAACGAGACGCTCAAAATTACCTATGCGCTTTATCTCTCCCTCAAGCTCCTTTCGCCTTCCCGGCCTAAGATTCGGAAGGTTCTCCAACTCAGCGCGAGTGTGCTCCAAATCCTCGCGTCTCGCAGCTCCTTGCTCGAACGCTTCTTTTACGCGCGTCAATTCGCTCTTTGCGTCCGCCCACTCACGATGCGCTTTTCTCATTCTCTCAACGAGCTCTGGCTTATCACAGAAGCCATCGAGAAGATCGAGATGATATTTCGGATCGAGGAGTTTGGTTTGATGGTGCTGGCTACAGATGTTAACGAGCTTTCGGACGATCTCCTCTAAGAGAGCAACCGTTCCGAGACGTCCATTGATGAGCACCTTTCCACGCCCCTCCCGCGGAAGAAGGCGCGAGACGACAAGCTCATCATCCTCCCCAACGATATCTGGTAACTCTTGGCGCACCGCGTGCGGAAGCACCGTAAGATCAAAGAGCGCCTGCACCTCAAGGTGGTCGGTACCCGAACGGATAAGGGACGGAGACCCTTTCCCACCCAAAATAAACTCAAGAGCATTTAAGATGATCGACTTCCCCGCGCCCGTTTCCCCGCTGATGACATTAAAGCCGCCGTGGAAGGTAACAGACTGCCGCTCGATAATCGCGAAGTTCGTAATAGTTAACTCGGTGAGCATAGTGTTCAGCACTCATCTCGATATGGAAAGAAGTTACCGGCACGGTAACCACTGGGTTATATCGCCCCCGGCGAAGGGTAGTTTCGATACAAACCGCGTCCCAGAATCGATACCATGGGACGCCCGGAAGGGCAAAATATTAGTGCGACACTCGGATGAATAAAGGGGGAAAAAGAGTCAAAAGCCAGGCGAGGCCAGCCCAAGACCAAGGTTGACGAAAGCCCCTCCAGAGCGCAAAACGGAGCGTTTACCAGCGCGCTAGGGTTTTACAAAGGTCATCTTAAGGCTGGCTTGATCGGTGAATTCACGACCCATTACATACGTAAACGTGACGATACTAGGATCAACCCTGTCAACGCGAACCCTTACCTGCAGACCATCTGCTCCCTTAGTTATAGACTGCCACAAAGAGTTGAGACCTGAATCGGCGCGGGTTTTCTCACGAAACACCGTCGGCGTGATCTTGTCACTTGCGGGCACCTGCTTCGGATCAATCAGATAATCAACACTACCCGCGTGAGTCTCAACAGTTACCTTCACCATAACCCCGTCGGGAATGTTATTTCTTCCGGCCTTCTCTATGCCCAATGCAACAACGTGAAGCACACCCGCCGGAGATTGCGTGAATAATCCCACTCCAGCATGCTTGATGTCCTTGCGAATTCCGAAGTTGTCATACACCTGACCAGTTACGTTTATTTTGGAAAGGTCGATCACTTGCGACGTAATCGGTGGAGCAACTAATGGAGCGTTGACCATACCAACTCCCGGAGGATTCGCGGGAGGCGAGCCCGGTACTGGGGGTGGAGGATTCAGTGGAGACGCTCCCGAAGGTGCAGGCATCGGCACCGAACCAGGCAGGGGCAGTGGTGGTGCCACAGACGGCCCTTTACCATCAGTATCGTTAAGCAAACGAAGCAACGCAGGGCTCGCAAAAACTGGAACAACCCCATTGATTGGGGCCTCCGCTACAACCTGAGCAGCGTTACGTGCTGCGTCCAACTGCTTCTGAGGCATGAGTGGCGTAGGAACCTCCATGCCATTCTCGGAATCCGGAGGCGGAGGCTTTGGCTTGTCTGTATTAACGGCCGTCGGTGGAGTCTTCGTTGCGCCCATCGTCTGAGCGGCCTCAGCATTTTCGCCACTCACCATCAAGAGGGACGCAGCTACCAAGGCGTTCACCTTTGAACGAACGCCCCCACCGTGCCCGCTCGGTGCATTCGTAACTGCGAGGTCATTTTTTGTGTCGACAACATTACTTAGCCGGCTAGTCGAAGTACTTGTATTCTCTCTTTGTCCAAACATGACCATCTCCTTCAAGCCCGAGGTAAAGGGGCTAGGTAGGCTTGTTATGGGGGGATTACGGAGGGATGTGCTTTAGACCACATATAAGGGGTTAATTATACGTAAATATTTTCCAGGATCAGCGCGGATTCCGGCGAATCGCATCATTATTGCGGGGTCGATTGGAGGGCCGGCGGCCTCGCCGGCCGCAGGTACAAATGTGTCGACGCAAATGATGTCGTGGGTCGCGGCAAGCCGG
>CAIXKI010000107.1 GCA_903920005.1 uncultured delta proteobacterium | reverse complement strand
CGGGCGCGATTGGAGGGCCGGCGGCCTCGCCGGCCGCAGGTACAAATGTTTCGATGCCATTGATATCGAGGGTTCACGCAAATCGCGTAATTATCACGGGTGCGATTGGAGGGCCGGCGGCCTCGCCGGCCGCAGGTACAAATATAACGTGGACTTCAATTGAAGATACGCGACAAAATTAATTTGAAATACGATACGCGATCGTGAGTCCGTAATCGTCTTCGTTAGGAAAATGTTTTTCCACTCTGAATATCCGCTTATCGATAGCTTCAAGGATAACTCGGGGACCAGGATGAGACACTGTGTCATGCAACATCACCACACCGCTCTCACTCAAAAGGTCCGCATAGCGCCAATCATTCACCACAGCATTCACCGAGTGATCTCCATCGATAAAGAGGATCGAGATCCTCTCAATACCTACTGACCGTAGGTATTCACGAATTCTCTCCTGTTCGAAGGAGTTGGATTGAATAGTGAATATCTTTTTGGCTGGTTCATTGAGGTAAGACTTATCGTCAATATCGATGCCAAGGTAGGGAATGTGGTCCGGTTTGTTCTTAAGGAGAGCTTGTGTAAACGACCGCTCACCATTGCGATTAACCCCGATCTCGACGATCCCGTGCGACATGAAATTCCTGCTCACGTGATCAACCAGGCTGAAATTTCCGTCCGTCACTTCATGGGTATGCCATACCGTAAAGGATTCCCAGTCCCGGCTATTGTCGTAATTCCTCATCTGCGGACAGAATGAGAGTCCGAAGATGTCGGTGGGGTTTTCGTCGATCTCGACGACTTTTCCGAAGATATCGATGATCATCGTTTTTTGGTCCGTAGTGGATTCCTGAGCGATGCACCTTGCGCTGTGCAGAGACGCCTTAAAGTACGATGATGGAACTCCGATCGCCGGAGCAGCAACCCATACCGGCTATCAATGATAGACATCCAAGGCTCATGTCTCTTCAGTCACTTAGCTAGCTTCTGACCCCAACCAGGAGCCCACTACGCAGGGAAATAGCGAACGCTCAATACAGCCAGGGGTGCGGCTTTACTGCCCCCTGCTATTTCGGCACTATGGTCTTAAAAAGTCAGTAACTTAGGCCCCCTATGACAAATAGCAAAAGCTTCCGAAAGGTCGAAGCGCGACCCCATCTTCCCTCCTTAGAAAAAGGTGTGGTGGAACGTTGGAAACGAGAGCGAACATTTCAACGCTCAGTCGAAGAGAACAAGTCAAAACCTGAGTTCATTTTCTACGACGGCCCTCCGTTTGCGACTGGCAGCCCTCACCACGGAACGATCTTCATCTCAGCTCTTAAAGACCTCGTGTGTCGTTATAAGACCATGCGCGGTTACAACGTGCCTCGCACCTGGGGGTGGGATTGTCACGGACTTCCGATTGAGACGATCGCCGAGAAGAACCTCGGACTAAAGGATAAGAGCGAGATCGAAAAATCAGTAGGCGTGGCGAAATTCAATGCGGAATGTCGGCGAATCGTATCGGAGTTCGACGAGAATTGGCGCACCTACATCGATCGTATAGGTCGTTGGGTCGACATGGAAACTCCATATCGCACGCTCGATCGCTCATTCATGGAGTCCGTCATTTGGGCGTTCGGAGAGGCTCATAAAAAGGGGCTCATCTATAAGGACTATCGAGTAGCTCCATATTGTTACCGATGTGAAACGCCCCTCTCTCTCTCAGAGATCCGCGTCGATGACAGCACGCGACCGAAGCAGGATCGAACGATCACGGTTAGGTTCGCGCTCAAAGGCCTGGAAAATGTCTCTGTACTAGCCTGGACGACGACACCGTGGACCCTTCCATCAAACCTCGCGCTCGCGGTTGGCAAAGAGATCGAGTACGTCGTTGTTGAATCTCCCGTTGGACGAGTGCTCCTGGCCCGCAAGGCACTCAAGCGATACGAGCGCGAGCTCGGAAAAGACCCCGTCGTAGTTGAATCATTTACGGGAGAGGAGCTCGCTAACAAGAAGCTCTCCTATGAGCCGCTCTTCCCATACTTTAAGGATGACAAGGCGTTCTTTATCATCACGGCCGACTTCGTTTCCACCGAGGATGGGACTGGAATCGTGCACATGGCACCAGCGTTCGGTGAGGACGACTACTGGGGATGCCGTAAGTACGGCATCGAGGTTCGAAACCCAGTTAACGAGGCGGGATGCTACACCGCCGAGATCCCCGATTTCGTGGGACAGAACGTCCATGAGGCGAATCCCGCCATCATCAAGATGCTCAAAGAGCGTGGCACAGTCGTTCGTGACGAGACGATCGAACACAACTATCCACATTGTTGGCGATGCCGCACTCCTCTTATCTATCGCGCGCTCGACGCGTGGTATTTCAAAGTTGAATCGATCCGCGACAAGCTCCTCGCCGCTAACCAACAGATCGATTGGTATCCCGGCACCGTCAAAGATGGCCGCTTCGGCAACTGGCTTGAGAACGCGCGTGACTGGAACATCTCTCGCAACCGATATTGGGCAACTCCTATACCCGTGTGGGAGTGCGAGGATTGTGGTGAGCGGAAGGTTTATTCCGCTATCGCCGATCTTGAAAAAGACAGTGGTACAAAGATCGACGATCTCCACAAGGAATTCTTAGATGAGATCGAACTTCCGTGTTCGTGTGGCAAAAAACTTCGCCGTGTCCCCGAGGTCCTTGATTGCTGGTTCGAATCAGGATCTATGCCCTACGGGCAGTTCCACTATCCGTTCGAGAACGCCGAGCACTTCCGTTCACACTTCCCAGCGGACTTTATCGTTGAGTATACGGGACAGATCCGTTGCTGGTTCTATTACCTTCACGTGCTTTCAACCGCGCTCTTTGACAAGCCGGCGTTTAAGCACTGCATGGTACACGGCACTCTCTTGGCCGCCGACGGCAAGAAGATGTCAAAGAGCCTTAAGAACTACACCGACCCGTTGCTTTTAATGGACCAACACGGGGGTGACGCGCTTCGCGCCTATCTCTTCGCGTCTCCAGCCGTGGGAATCGAGGACCTAAGCTTCCGCGATGATGGCGTTGATGGGATGGTAAAGTCGATCATGCTTCCGATCTGGAACGCGTTATCCTTCTTCACCTCTTACACCGAGGTGGATTCGATTTCACCAAAGGATATTCCTCTACAAGAGCAGGATTTAAGCGAGCTTGATCGCTTTATCCTCTCTGAGCTTGAGATCCTTAATCGCTCTGTAACGGAAGCGCTTGATGGATATCGCATCAATGACGCGATGAGGCTCTTCGCTCCGTTTTTCGACACGTTAAACAACTGGTACATCCGAAGAAGTCGTGAGCGCGTGTGGTCGGAGGATCCTCGCTCATCGGAGAAGCTCGCCTTCTATGCGACCTTGTATGATGTTCTTACTCACTGCTGTCAATTAATCGCGCCGATGTGCCCGTTCATCTCGGAGCTGGTATGGGAGCGGCTTGGATACGCGGACAGCGTTCACTTAACTGAGTGGCCGACGACTCGTGAGGAGCTGATCGATAGCAAACTCTCTACCCACGTGAACCTTATTCGCGCGATGGTGTCAGCCGGACTCTCTATCCGAGCGAGAGAGAAGCTTCGAGTTCGTCTTCCCCTCGCGTCCGCTAAAGTAGCGGTGAAAGCCGAGATCGCGATAGAGCTCGAGCCGTACGTTCCAGTTCTGTGCGGAGAGCTGAACGTGAAGACGATCGAGTTCCTCGCGGATCCATCCTCGATTGCGACCCAAAGCGCTAAGGTAAATGCCCGCGTGCTCGGCCCCCGCTTGGGTGGTCGCGTTCAGGAGGTAATTCAGAAGGTCCGGAACGGAGAGTTCGAAGTTATCGGCGAAAATACGATTAAGATCGGGGACATTACGCTCGTTCCTGGCGAGGTCGAAGTAGGCTTCTCGGGCAAGCCGGGTCTTGCCGTTGAATCAGGCGCTGGTTTCGTTGTCGCGCTCGATACAGCGGTGACACCGGAGCTCGCGCTTGAAGGACAAGCTCGTGACCTGGTGCGTGAGATTCAGGATATGCGTAAAGAGGCTGACCTTCACATCGCGGATCGTATCAAGCTTTCGATTAAGGGAGCTGAACAGCTGCTGGCGGCGCATCAAGAGCACATCAAATCTGAGACGCTCTGCGTCGAAGTGAGCGAGGCTCTTGCAAAGCCAATGATAGAGCGTTCCGTTACGATAGAAGGCGGAGAGATCGTCGTTGCGTTGGAGAAGGCGTAAGGATACGCAGGCGGCGATCGCAGCCGCGGCCGGCGAGGCCGCCGGCCCTCCAATCGTTCCTGCGATAATGATGCGATTCGTTTGAACCCGCGACGATCGTGCCTGGAGGGCCGGCGGCCGCGCCGG
>CAIXKI010000106.1 GCA_903920005.1 uncultured delta proteobacterium | reverse complement strand
GGAGGGCCGGCGGCCTCGCCGGCTTGTCGCGACCCGCGACATCAATCACGTCGAAGCATTTGTACCTGCAGCCGGCGGGGCCGCCGGCCCTCCAATCGTTCCCGCGATAATTACGCGATACGCCCGATCGCTCGATGATCGGCCCTCCAATCGTTTCCGCGATGATTACGTGATTCGCCCGATCGCTCGATGATCGGCCCTCCAATCGTTTCCGCGATGATTACGTGATTAGCTCGATCCCTCGATGATCGTCCCTGGAGGGCCGGCGGCCTCGCCGGCCGTGGAACATTATGAAAGCCGCACTAGTCACACCACGGGCTACGTCATAAAATCGGTTCGTGCCATGTGAAGGCTTGATAAACTCACTAAAGAGCTCCTCTTCGCGTGGAATGTTCCGATGGCTTGGTTGGTGAGTGTGTGAAGGTGTAACGATGGCTCTGCTATCCGAGGTCGTTCAGATTGAGAAGCGATTGTATTCTTACTGGGATGAGCCCCTAACTGACGCTTCGAATCCCGTTTCTCTAACCCTTGAGGCTTGGCGACTTTCAAATAGAGATTATTCGGTTGGGTTGATCAGTAAGCAGGAGGTTCGGGCGTTTTTACAGCAACATTTCCCCGTACTTCACTCTTACTTTGATCTGTTTAAAATTTACTGCGTGAGAGCGGATATCGCTCGATTCGTGCACCTCTATCTCCATGGAGGCTTTTACGCGGATACGCATGTTGAGTTTCGTGGAAGCCTCAATACGCTAGAGGTCGATGACGCGGTTGGTCTTCTCAATAAAGAGGCTACCGCATTTATTGTGGGAGATCCGCCACCAAGGCCGACTCTCTTTGGGCTTTTTTACGCGACGAAGGGCTGTGAACTTCTTTTGAAAACTCTCGATGTCGCGCAGCGTCGGTGCCAGGAGCTGGTTGAGCAAGGCCCAACAAAAGCAGGTCAGTACGCTAGGTTGATTCATCTGGCGGCAGGTAATGGGCTCTTTGACTTTGTGAATATGTCAGCGGCTATCGCGAGCGAGGATCCCTCTGATCCGCACACTGTGGGCGAGTACTATCGCTACCTTCCCCGGTGGGGGCACAACTCGAGCGTTTTTCAGTTTTACGAAAACCGGCTCATCTTTGTTGGCGATTGGATTCGAGGTGGCGGAAAGCACTGGTCTATATTGGCTAATGAGATAGATCTGCTTTGAGTGACGAGTCAGGCACAGCCGATGTGTGCGATGGAATTGATACCAAGCTCCAAGACCAGCCGTTCGCGCGGTAGCGTGGGCGTCTTCTTTTTGCATTCGCCCCCTTCGTGCTCGGCATTTCAAGGAGTAGCTAGTCGCTCTGTACCTGTACCGCAAGTATCCCAGTTGGTGCGGATGATGACCACGAGACGGGGAGTACCGATTCGTCAGTAAGGGCCAGTCCCGCGTTTCGAGAGCTGCCGTCCTGAATTTTAAGTGTGTCCACGTAGGGTTGTACCGGACCACTACCTGTAGGGGCCTGAAAAGCTCGTAGTCTGAAAAGGAATCTACCTGCCTTATCTGTTGCGATATCAACCGAGCCTGGTCCGGTGGTTTGGGTGATGTAATCACTTACCGCCGTCATTGCTCCGCTATCGCTTATTGTATAAAGGCTCAAAGCGCGCGTTTTGAATGACGAAAGCCATAATCGACGCTGGTCTCTGTGGATCGCGGCCCAGCACGGATCTTGAAGATCCTCACGAACTTCTTGGTGTTGATAGAGAGCCTTCCCTTCGCCTGATACGTAGATCGATGTGACGCCCGGTTGCGCCTCATCGGGTAGGGTATAGAGCGCAATCGTTTGAGGGGAAGTCTTCATAACTCCTCCGAGGGGGTCTTGAATACCGACCACTGTATCGGTGCGGACGATCGTCCCATCGTTGTTCAATTTGAAAAAATCGAGGGAATTGGCTCCTGACCGAGCGACAGAGAAAAGATTGTTTCTTGAGTTGACGATAACCTCGACAGGCACGTCTGAAGAAAGATAGTCGAAATGGGCACTGCGAATTCGACTGAGGCTGCCGCTTCTTTTAATCTGGAATACTCGAATGTTTCCGCCAAAGCTCTCTCCAGAGCCTTGATTGACTACGAGTAAACGATCCCCTTTGACTGCAAGGCTAACGGGATTAATTCCTGCTGACTGATAGGTTCGCTTCAATGAGAGCTTCCCGCCACGTTTGATGGTGAATACCGAGATTGAATCATCGCCCGCGTTTGTGACGAAGAGGTGTCTCCCGTTTGACGCCAGGGCGTGAGATTGATTTGCTTGTATGGAGGTATCTCCGGTTCCTCCAGTGGCGTACTCGCCGACAAATGAAAGTCTCCCCGTTCTCGGATTCTGCACAAAGGAGGCGACAGAATTAGATCCGGCCGGATTTTGAGAGGCGAATACAGCATTTGTTGTCTCCCCTATCGCTGGAGGGGCGCATAATAGAAAAGCGATTGAAGAGATAGCGAGCGCCGTTATCTTAGAGGAATGTCTCATGCGTTCAGCCCTTTTCTAGTCTTGATTCGTGCGATGGTAAAGCAACTTCCGAGCAGTTCAATCGTAAGCATAGCAACGACCGCCCATTCGGCCCAGACTAGCGTGGAGTGAATTGAGTTGGGCAGCATTTCCGCTCGTACGTCGAGGTCAAAGTAGGTAGTCATCTCAAGAAAAAGCCCCATAACAACGAGAAAAATACCGGATCTCTCCACCTCGAAATTGATGGTTGTCTCGATTGTTCCCGGTTGATGATGAGAGATGTGCCCATTATTAATTAAGAGGTCTCGAGACTCGAGGACAACGCCCCACGCGATAACGATGGCGCTGATGGTCTCGCACCTAAGGTCGATGATCATATCGGTCGAAGCCGTGAGCATCGTGGTATACACAGCGAATCCGATAAGGCCCAGTATGGCGAGGTTGCCAATAAGGATCGAGTACCATGCGGAGATCAGTTTGAACACGAATCGTGACAGGATCATTGTCTCTCCCGGTTGAAAAAACTAAATCAGTTCTCTGATGATCGATGTGTAGTGCATGAGCATAATGTTCCCCTAAGGCTCCCACGCACAGGGCCGGTATGTTCTTTTGGTGACGTACCTCCGGCGCCAGAAAACTCTACAGAGTTTCTTAAAGAGGGGTCAATTCAGGATTAGTCAATTTTGAGTGAAAATGGGGTAAATTTGGTTTTGATATCGTAGTAGTCCTCCTGTTCGACTCTTTTTAGAAACGCTATCACTCGGTAGGTTGCGGGAGTACAGAGCGCCTCCCATAAAACTTTGAGGAGGTAATTGTGTGTCATCACCAAGACAATCGTGGACGTCTCCCAGGTTCCGAAAAAAGCAAGGGGATAGAAGATAATCGAATCGACAAGCTCTCCCACGACCGTTGAGCCGATAGTTCGGCTCCAAAGAGCTTTTCCTTTCGTCAAAACCTTCATTTTTGCCAAAGTATATGAGTTACAGAACTCTCCGCAGAAGAATGCGATGAGAGAAGCAAGAGCTATTCGAGGAGTGCCGCCAAAAATAGTCTCGACCGCTTGTTGATTTCGAAAATCAGCGCTGGGTGGGAGGGATACAATGACCCACGCCATGACGGATGCGAAGGCTAGCGCGGCAAAACCCGCCCAAACCACCTTACGCGCACGGGCATATCCATATACCTCGGTGAGGATGTCGCCGAATATGTAGCTTAAAGGAAAGAAGAGTATTCCAGCGCCAAATTCAAAACCCCAAAGACTCGTTACCTTTTGGGTTCCGATTATATTTGAACACAAAAGGACGGTCACGAACGCGGCCATGATGAGATCGTAGTAACGGAAAGATCGAGTCATGAAGTGATTGCACTATGCGCGGCGGGGTTCAACAAGACTAATTATCTTTCTGGCCAGTCTGGCTCCGAGACTTTCTCTTGTCGATCAGCGTGTAGGTAGAAAAAAGTGTGGCATATATTGCGAACATTGCTACCCATGCGAATGGAAGGATCAGAGGCTGCCCTATCAAAGTGATGCCGTCATGGGCTCCGGGAACCAGCCGACTACCGACGCCCATAATGATACCTCCGATCGAGCAACGGAAGATTCCTGTAATGGTCGGTGGTTTTGGAGACCATCCGCGTTCCGTTAATCCGCCGGCCATCGCCCCCGTAAGTAACGCGGCCAGAAAGCAGAGGCGCTCGGGGATTAGATCGTTTTTCTGGATTGCAAGATCCGCAAGCAGCTCGGTGTACGACCAGGCGCCGGCCAATATGGCGGTAAGGGCGAACGAGATGCCTACGACTACCGCGGCCGACAGAGGACTCCAGTATGAGCGAAGCGCTTCACGAGCTATTCCCTTCTTGCGTAAGTGGCGGGTGACGTCTTGCAGGCGCCAGCAGAGGAATATCGCTACGGGAATAATCAACACGGGAGCTGCATCAAATACGACTGAGGTATGCGCGTCGTGGGTGGGGCCTATCGATCGAGCGAAGGAGAATTTGAGAAGGCATCCGATAAAGAAGCCTACCGGTGTTGCGAGGTATGACCAGTACCTGATCCTATCCCAGCTATCGAACCAAACGGGCATGCTTGATTGATATATGCTCCCAGGGCCAACAGTACTGCTCCCGCAATCGTTGAGAGCCCCACTTCGTAGTTAGCGCTTTTTAGATCAAAACCAAAACCGAGATGGGCAATCAGAAAGACGCCGACCACCCACATCCATGTTTCCGCAAAGGCCCGCAGTCTCGTCCAGCTATTGTTGAGAGCAACCTCCTCAATCGCGGCGAGGGTGCATACACCTCCTCGAACTATCGCGAACCCGAATATCCCAACCATAAGAGACGTGAGAGCAACGATCGGGAATGGAAGAGTTACCATGGAAGAACGATACGATTCCGTTAAGGTTTCGGTCAACTGAGGCTCAAATTATAGACCGGAGTTGTACCGGACCTGCATCTTTGCTGAGAGTCGATACAAATCTTGCGCCTTCGATATAAGCTCGGCAAGATTGATGACTATGTGAAGTTTTTGGCGGACGTGGATTCGCAGGACGAGGCAACTAGACGCTATGATCAGTGACAATGCGATTTTTCGAACTTTGATCTTCTCCAGTATTCTCTCAGTTATGAGCGCTTGTGGGGCAAGTAGTGCTAATTCTGACGCGGTGCGAATCGGAGTGCTGTATAGTCTGAGTGGAGAGCAGGCCTCATTGGATGAATCTTCTCTGAAAGGTGCTGAGCTGGCGGCGCAGGAGATAAATGCCGCGGGTGGCATTCTAGGAAAGGCGCTGTTGCTTGAGGTGCGTGACGCCAAGACTTCGCCAGAAGCAGCCGCAGAAGGTGCTCGCGAGTTGTACGGTGACGAAGGGCTCTCCATCGTTATGGGATTGAGTGATACGGGGCTGGCAAATCCTGTTGCTACGGAGAGTCAACTAAAGGAAAAGCTATTTGTGACTTCGGGGGCGACCGGACCTGGTTTAGTCAAGGAGGCCCCAACGTCCACCTTTCTTGCGTGCTTCTCTGATGTCACCCAAGCTCGCGCTGCGGCCCAATTCGCTCGAAGCGTGCTGACGTTGCGGTCGATCGTAGTGATTCGTGACGAGACGTCTGAGTACGCACGCGTTCTGAGTGACTCGTTTGTCAGTAGCTTTGCATCTGCTGGGCGAGTTGTTAGTCGAGTCTCGTTTCAAGGGTCCGCTGTCAATCTCGACAGTGTTGTGAACCAGGCGCGAGCAAATCGAGCAGATGGAATTTTTCTTGCGGCTCAACCTAATGAGGTGGCGACTTTACTACGGGCACTCCGTGAGGGGGGAATAGCCTCTCCGATTATCGGTGGAGACTCGTATGATTCACCCCTTATCTTCGCCCTCTCGGCGGATGTTAAGCAGGGGGTTTACTACACTACGCATGCGCTTCTCTCGGGGCCCGCGCAATCTCCGGGGGCTTCAGCGTTTATACAAAATTATACGAATAGCTATGGGGAGGCGCCCGAGAGCGCTTTTGCGGCGCTCGGATACGATACGGTGCGTTTGATAGCGCAAGCGGTTGAAAAGGCGGGAGGGACCGACGTGTCCTTGTTGCGAAAGGCTCTGGAGGATACTTCAAGATTTTCGGGAGTAACGGGATCTATTTCCTATGGAATTGGGAAACATATTCCCCAAAAGGATGTGTCTGTTGTTACGTTCAAAGATGGCGTGGCGGTTCTCGCGTCGACGGTTGCCGGAAGGTAGTCCGAGGTGGATGTGTTAGGTAAGCCCCACCGCTTCGCGCCACAACGCGAGAGCGTTTGAGGAGAGGCGTCCGCCGTGTTGTCCAACAACCTCAGCCGCGAGTCTTGCCGCTCCTTTGCCGGCGGCCTCAAGTGACAAACCGTGAGAGAGTCCCGCGAGGAGAACTCCCATGAAGGCATCGCCCGCGCCCGTAGAGTCGACAATGGTGATGTTCGTGTAGGCCGGAACTCTCACCTGTTCTTTGTTGTATTGTAGAAGCGCGCCTTCTTTTCCGCATGTCACAGCAACCCCTGAGCACCGAGCCGCAAGCCAAGAGAAAGAGGCCTCGGCTGAAGTTTGCTGTGACAGCGCCTTCGCCTCGCTCTCGTTAAGGATGAAGAGCGAGGCTCTTGGAAGGATATCGGAGATGATCGTGTCGCGCTTTGTGGTTGCCGCGAATTCAGACGACACGTTGAAGGCTACGGGCGTGCCGAGTTTGTTGGCGAGGTTCATCGCGCTGGTGAGCGCAGCGCTGTTTTTACTCCCCGCTGTCAGGAAGTGTCCCCCTTCGAGAAGGATCCAGTCACGTCCGGCGATATCGGTCTCCTTGATATGTGAGTGGTCGCACTCAATTCCTACGCCGAGATGCGTGCGCATCGTTCTTTCACCGTCAGGGGTGATCATGGAGAGGCAGGTTCCAGTATGGGCTTCGGGGATGAGCGCGTTCGGTGTTTCAATGCCACATGCCTTGAAATCTCTCTGAAAGGTATCTCCGTAGACATCGGCGCCCGCAAGGCCGACGCACGTTCCGGACATTCCAAGAAGTGCCGCGCACGCTAACGAGTTTGAGCCAGAACCACCGCTCCGGAGAGTTCGATTTGATTGGGTAGCGATGAGAAGATCGTACTGAGTGTTTTTGTCGGTGAGTGCCCAGCTGCCGGGAGTAAGCTCTCTTTTTTCAAGGAACGCGTGGTCGCACGTGACGAGGATATCAACAAGCGGTTGCACTAGTGCTGTGATGCGTTTTGTCACAATTCCTCAATAATAAGGCAACTTATCGAGTGTGGGCGCCGTGGGCCACCTTGTCAAGTTCGAAGGGAGCTAAAAAACCCCTTGAGAAGGTCTTGGCATTCCGTTGCTTTAATATTTCGAATAACTCGCGGGGGTGTGCCCAAGCGTTCGTCTAGGCTTAGGTCGTAAAGCGAGCCAACGGCCCCTTGTTGCGAATCTCCGGCGCCGAAGATTATGACCGGGATGCGGGCGAGCCTAATCGCTCCAAGACACATCGTGCACGGCTCAAGCGTTACGCACATAATACACTCGTTGAGTCGCCACGAACCCAGCTTCTTTGATGCTTCTTGAATGGCGTGAAGCTCCGCGTGGGCAACGATAGTTTGATCGTGCTCTGTGGTGTTACGACCTCTTCCGATTATCGCGTTGTTATGAGCTACAACGGCACCGACCGGTACTTCACCTAACGCCGCGGCGCTCTTCGCTTGAGCGATCGCTTCTGTCATGAGTTGGTCGATAAATTCAGGGGAGGGGGTTGGTGGCATCGTCGTGTGTGAGCCGGCTTCAGGTGGTCTGTCTCAAACCGGACTCCCTCTGTAAGAACGGACGTCGCAGACGTCCATTATGAGAAACCTATCCCGTCCGACCGCCTTTAGGTCGGGCGACCCTTAAGGTGAGAATGCCTTAAGATAAAAATGGCGGAGAGAGGGGGATTCGAACCCCCGATAGGGGATTAGCCTATACACGCTTTCCAAGCGTGCGCCTTCAGCCACTCGGCCATCTCTCCACTCGGGTATGCACAGCATATGTTTCGCTAACTACCAAAAGGCTCCATTCTGCCCCCCTGTGCGGAGGAGAAGTGGCGGAAGGGAAGGGATTCGAACCCCCGATACCGTTTCCGGTATTCCGGTTTTCAAGACCGGCGCCATCAACCACTCGGCCACCCTTCCGTTAGCGAGGCCGTAAGGTAGCCCGGATCTTTTGTAACAATCAATGGTCTTTGGGGCTTTTGCCGTCAAGATAGCATCGAAGATGGCGACCGCAACCGTCACATTATGACACCCGGCATCATATAACTCCCTAATACCTCTAAACTGTAGCCCTGTTGCCTTGCCAAACTTTGTAGATTTGCTACCTTTCTCCACCTTGCATGCGCTCTTAGCTCAGCTGGATAGAGCATCTGACTACGAATCAGAAGGCCGGTGGTTCGAATCCTCCAGGGCGCACCATTTTTTCCTCACATAGTTTCGGGAGACCCTCTGTCGGCAACGACAGTGTTTCGCGGGAAGATGTTTCGGGTAATGATGAGCAAGATAGGTCCCCTACCGCGGAGAGATGGCCGAGTGGCTGAAGGCGGCGGTTTGCTAAATCGTTATACTGCCAAAAGCGGTATCGGGGGTTCGAATCCCCCTCTCTCCGCCATTTTATACCCGCCGTTGTAGCTTTGGGGGATTTGAACCTGTGAGGCCGAAGGGCCGAACGAGCTACGCTGAGAATCCCCCTCTTTCCGCCACTTTCATATCCTGCGTTGTAGCTGTGGGGGATCGGAACCTGTGAGGCCGAAGGGCCGAACGAGTTACGCTGAGAATCCCCCTCTCTCCGCCAATTCTTACCTAGTAAAGCTCAGCTATCCTTGCGGGGCGTCTCCACGTCGATGGGTGTAGATACTCCGTGTAGATAGGAACCCTACGATGTTCTCGCATCGTGATAGGGTAATGGGCTCAGCCCCCACCATTCGCGCCCAATTATTAACTTCCTCTTCATGTGAGTCGAATGACCCATAGAGGGCAGTATGGGACTCAGGGCTAAAACTATCGCGATCGTGAGCTGCATCTTTTTAGCAGTAGTTGTAAGTATTGACCTGATCTTTTCACAGTATCTCATAAAGCAGGTACAGGAATTTGAAGTCCAGTTAGCCAGAAAAAATCTTGAGCGTGTAAGGCAAGGAGTTGTTGCCATTCAGGCTGCTGCGCTCGAGAGAGTTGTAGATTGGGGGCACTGGGACGAGACAGAGAGATTCGTCCTCGGGAAAAACCCTGACTATATTGAATCAAACCTCACGTACTCCGCGCTAGAAGCCTTTGATACGGAGCATTTCCTATTTATCAAAGGTGATGGGGGGATCTATCACGCGGGCGAGCTCTCCTATGCGAATAAAAAGATAGTTCCTCTCGAGAAGCAGAAAGCCAACGAGATACTCCGCCATAAAGAGGTCTCCTCGTTCATGAGAAGGCCTAACGAGAAGGGCCTGGCAGGTTTAATTCTTGTGTCGGGGGCGCCAGTGTTTGTGTCGGTGTCGACGATTACCGATAACTACCTCAGTAAGAAGCAATCAGGCTTTCTTATCTTTACGAAAACATTTTCGGATAACCTGCAGGAGCAGATTAGAAGGCAGTCCCAATTACCTGTGAAGTTTAAGTTGGACATGCTCGAGAGTTCATCGCGGAACCAGGATGGTGCCGCCATCAAACTGATGGGGGCACAGACCGAGACTGGTTCTATGGCCGTTGTTGGCGGGCTTCCTGGCTTGGACGGGCGGCAGATCCTATCGGTCGAGTTCTCCCAGTCCCGGGAGACTTTTGACCGAGCTATAAAGGCGCGAAGTTCATTACTTTGGATGATGGCAGTTTTGCTCCTTGTAGCAAACGGAGTCGTTCTTTTGTTTCTTGATAGAGTGGTATTAATGCCTCTCTCTCGACTCACTAAACGCATGGAGTCCATTTCGCAGACGAGCGATCTTTCGCTCCTGATTGACCACAAGAGTAACGACGAGATCGGGCGCCTTGCAAAAGTATTTAACGGATTATTGAAAACGTTGGATTCTTCCTATGAGAGACTCTTTGAAGCAAAGAGCGTCGCTCAACAGGCCAACGTCGCAAAGTCGAGGTTTATTGCGTTAGTTTCTCACGAGCTTCGCACGCCAATTCAAAGTGTTATGGGTATGCTCGGAGTGCTCAAGAAAAATGAGACCTCTCAGAACAAGTTAGCTTTTATCGAGATGGCCAACAACGCTGTTGGTGGGCTTAATGATACCGTCGATGAGATCCTCGATTTTGCAAAGCTCGAGGCAGGACAGATGCCCTTGGAGGGGCGACCCTTTCATCTTCGAGAGCTGATTAGAAGATCTTTGCGTAATGCGGATACGCGAAAAGCCGACGAGGCTCGATCGGTCGAATTGTGGTATGACATCGCGCCCGATGTGCCTGATCTGCTTGTCGGAGATGATCGAAAGCTGGGGCAGATATTCGTAAATCTTTTAGGTAACGCCTTTAAGTTCACTCGAGAAGGCGAGATTGAGCTCAGGGTGACGATGGGAAGGAGCCTCCAAGAAGCACTTCCTCCAATTGTATTCACTGTGCGCGATACGGGTATAGGGATATCCTCTCGGCAACTTCCCTACGTCTTTACGCCGTTTTATCGAGCGCGAACAGCGGCCTCTTCGGCGATTTCGGGAACGGGCTTGGGCTTGGCGATTGTGCAGCAGATAGTAACGCAACAGGGAGGAGAGATATCTGTCTCAAGCCGTCCTGGCGAGGGAACTACTTTTACCGTTACTCTCCCGTTCGAGCGGGGAGAACCTATACGCGAGGTGCGCCAATCGACTTCCCGCACCGGGCGACGTTTGGCGCTTATTGGAGGAGCCTCAAGAAGTGTCGCATTTTTAAGTGAGTCGTTGGGTAACTACGGGCACTCTGTCTATAGGGTTGACCGGCCGGAGGGCGAAAAGTGGGTAGAACAGCTGCGTGGGATTGATGGTGTGGTTTTCATGGTAGAAGCATCCACTGATGCTCGCCTTGTTAAGCAGGTGATGCCGGTTGTCGCGGATTTATCGGTTCCCGCGATAGTGGTTGTCGATCCTGCGAATATCATGATTAAGGAGGAGCTTGCCCCACTTGGAGTCCGTTCGTTTGTTCCGATACCAGCGAGCGCGGACGATATTATTCTAGCATTCGACAACCCGCCGATCGAGCAACCGGTGGAGGTCTACGAACGTCCAGATGTCTCTGGCGAGGCGGACAAGTGCCTCAATATTCTTTTGGCAGAGGATACGGCCACCAACGCATTGGTTCTGAGGTCTCTTTTAGAAGATATCGGACATCACGTGGAAGTCGTAACGAATGGACTAGAGCTGTTGAATCGCCTTCGCCCTATCGCTTCTGGAAATTCTCCAGCACCCTCAATTGATCTCGTCATTACCGACATCCAAATGCCACTGATGGACGGAGATGTCGCGGCTAAACGCATTAGGCTGATTGAGGAATGTTCCGACCAGGAGAAGCACCTTCCAATCATCGCCGTTACAGCTCGGGCGCTACCTGATGAAGTTGAGCACATTAGGCTCTCGGGAATCGACGAGGTGCTCACCAAGCCGGTAAGCGAGCAAGACCTTGTGAGGGCCATTCACGCGCATACGGGGGCCTTCGTGCGCGCTCGAAAGCCTGCTCGGACAATTGAGAACGCTCTTATCAGCCTTACCTCAGAGCTTGTGGGAGATCTCGAGCCGTTGTCGCCGGGCGAGTCATCTCGTATTCCGCTAATTGATATTGAGGAGATTTTTGCGCGTTCAGGAAAGACTCTTCAAAATACCCGGATAGTTCTTGAGTCATTCATGATTTCATTCGGAGATATCCGCGCCGCTTTGGAGCAGAGTATCGCTATTCGAGATTCCAAAGCTACGTTCAGGGCGTTGCACTCTCTCAAGGGTTTGCTTCTTGACTCGGGTGCTAGCGCAGCGGCGACACTCGTTGAGGAGTGCGAGACTCGTTGGCGTGGGAACGGGATAGGTTCGAGTTGTCGGAGTGAGTTGGAACAGCTGCTCGCTGCACTCGACCCGGTTCTCTCGTTGGCGCAGCGGTTGGTTCAGGAGCTGCCCATTCAAACCGAGGACTTTCCGCAATAAGCTGTGACGAAACGTAAGGAGCGACTGAGGGTTCGCCGGTCTATCGTAACCGAGGGGTATTCGCCGGAACCCGCGAGGGTCGTCCCTGGAGGGCCGGCGGCCTCGCCGGCTTGCCGCGACCCGCGACATCAATTACGTCGAAACATTTGTACCTGCAGCCGCGCTGCCTCTGTTCCTAGGATGCCTCTCGAGCTCTCTTTCTAAGTAAGTAGCTAAACGATCCGTATGAAACGAGGAACCCGGTCGCCGCGCCTCCGATATGAGCCGTTGAGCTCACCTGGGGAACCATCATGTCAAAGAGTGCTTGCAATACCACTATCTGCGTCATTGAAGAGAGTTGCGCTTTGGCCGCAAGGTTGCCAGAGCGCTGGTAGGCAAGGAGTGCAATCGCCGCTTGAGCGCCAACAAGTCCGAGCACACTCGCTGAAGCGCCGACCATGACGACCGGATATGGATCGGGGGTAATGATTGCCGCTGTCCACGCGATTAACATGCCGCCCGCTCCGCAGAGCAGATAGAGTCCGATGTAGCGCCAAAAGCCGACCATGGTCTCCACAAAGGGGCCGAGGATCCAGAGCCCCATCATATTGAAGAGCAGGTGCATGAACCCCCAGTGAAGAAATTGAGCAGTGAAGATACGCCACCACTCCCCCTCGGAGAGGAGTGGTGAGAATGCGGCTCCGAGAGTGATAAAGACCTCGGGATCGTCTGTCGCTCCGGAGAGGTATTGGACGCCGAACGCGAGGCAGTTTAGGCCTATAAGGAGCTTGGTCGCTGGGCTCGGAAGGGGCTCCCCGCGGGCTCGTGTACGGGTGCCCGCCTTGATCGCGATCATGTAGGTGACCACGATTCCCATCGCTATAAACCCAGCTTCTTCGGGCATTAAGAGCCAGGCGGTCCCACACGCCGCTAACGCGAGAAGATTAGCCCATCGAATCCATCGAGGAATTTGAGCTTTGAATCTCATGATGTTGAACAGATCGCCCGACAGGTTAAGAACAGCGACGATAAAGAGGATGTGGTTAATGTTCATGCTAGATCAGAAACACTACCCTTCTGAGCACTCTCCGGCAATGACCGTGGCGGACCAAAAGTCCGATAAAATCATTGTGCAAGGCGAGGCTCCGCGTGTAAAAGATATGAACATTTGCGGTGATGTGCCAGGGCGTTTGAAACCTGTCGTCGTCGCTCCTAGATCAGGTGAATCATGACCCACAATCTCTTCAATACACTTCAGGAATTCGAAACCGGCTCTGGAAAAAGAGCTCGTTATTACTCTCTTCCTGCTCTTGAGAAAGCTGGCTTCGGATTGATCTCCAAGCTGCCAGTATCAATTCGAATCGTACTTGAATCCGTCCTTCGAAACTGTGATGGAGAGCGCGTTGAAGAACGAAATGTTCGAGAGCTCGCCGCGTGGAAGCCGCAGGGCGAGCGTACGTCTGAAGTTCCGTTCGTTGTAGCGCGGGTTCTCCTTCAGGATTTTACCGGTGTTCCGCTCGGAGTAGATCTAGCCGCGATGCGGGCTGCGGTGAAAAAGCTCTCCAAGTCGCCTGGAATGATCGAGCCTCTTGTGCCAGTGGATCTCGTTATCGATCACTCCGTGCAGGTTGATTTCTCTAACCGTTCCAACGCGCTTCAGCTCAACATGGAGACGGAATTTGAACGCAATGAATCCCGCTACCAGTTTCTGAAGTGGTGCAAGCAGGCCTTTAATTCTTTCAGTGTTGTTCCTCCAGGGTTTGGAATCTGTCATCAAGTAAACCTAGAGTACCTTGCGCAGGGGGCGTTGGAGCGTGAGGGAACGTACTTTCCTGATACGCTTGTAGGCACCGATTCTCACACCACGATGATCAATGGTCTTGGGGTTGTTGGATGGGGCGTTGGTGGAATTGAGGCGGAAGCTGCGATGCTTGGTCAGCCTGTGTACTTCCTCACGCCGGATGTTGTTGGCTTTCATCTTGATGGGAAGCTCTCTCCGGGGGTGACAGCGACCGACCTTGTGCTTCACATTACGAATGTCCTTCGTAAGGCGAAAGTTGTCGGGAAGTTCGTGGAGTTCTTCGGTGAAGGCGCTCATGCTATTCCGGTGACCGATCGCGCGACGATCGCGAATATGGCTCCAGAGTACGGCGCGACGATGGGGTTCTTCCCGGTTGACGAGCGGACGTGCGAGTACCTCTTGGCTACTGGACGCTCAAAGGAGCGCGTAGACACTTTCCGCAACTATTATAAGGCGCAGGGCCTCTTCGGTATTCCGAAGAAAGGTGAGGTCGAATATTCACAAGTTCTTGAGCTTGATCTTTCAACGGTTAAGCCAAGTGTCGCCGGGCCGAAACGACCTCAAGACAAGATCGAGCTTGGTGATGTGAAGAGGGCTTTTAATGACCTCCTTGTTCAAGGGCTCGCAGAGGGGGGATATGGCAAGACCGCAGCGGATTTTGAAAGAAAGGTGCAGGTATCTGTTCCAGTAGCGGGTGTGGGCAGCGAAGCTAATGGCTCTCTTGACGTGAGTGTGGGTCACGGAGAGGTGTTTATCGCGTCGATAACCTCGTGCACAAATACATCCAATCCGAGCGTGATGCTTGCCGCGGGTCTTCTGGCGAAGAAAGCGGTTGAAAAGGGCTTGAAGGTTAAGCCGTTCGTGAAGGCGTCGCTCGCACCAGGATCACGCGCGGTCACTGAGTACCTCACGAAGACGGGGCTTCAAACCTATCTCGATAAGCTCGGTTTTAACGTTGTGGGGTATGGATGCACCACGTGTATCGGTAACTCAGGCCCTCTCGATGCCAAGATAGAGGAGTGCATCACGAAGAACGATCTGATTGGTGCCGCCGTTCTCTCCGGTAACCGAAATTTTGAGGCTCGAGTTCACCAGAACATCAAAGCGAATTTTTTGATGAGCCCGCCGCTTGTTGTGGCGTTCGCTCTCGCGGGTTCGGTGAATGTCGATCTTACAACGGAGGCTCTCGGGACCGAATCCTCAGGCAAGCCGGTTTTCTTAAAGGATATCTGGCCGTCCTCGGAGGAGATCGCGGAGCTCATGCCGCAGGCGTTCAACCCTGAGATGTACCAGCGCTTATACGGGAACGTGACCGCGGAAAATCCGCTTTGGGACAAGATTCCATCGAGCACAGGAGTTGTGTACGAGTGGGACACCTCGTCGACATACATTCAAGAGCCGCCGTACTTCGATGGCTTTTCCTTAACACCGAAATCGATTGAGCCGATTGCAAAGGCACGAGCGCTCGCCATCTTTGGTGACTCGGTAACGACCGACCATATTAGTCCGGCCGGTTCAATCAAGAAGGATTCTCCTGCGGGCAGATACCTGATTAGCCGAGGCGTCGATGTAAAAGACTTTAATAGCTACGGAGCTCGTCGTGGAACTCACGATGTGATGGTGCGTGGTACCTTCGCGAACGTTCGCATAAAGAACCTTATGGTTCCGGGTGTTGAAGGCGGTGTTACCGTACATCAACCGAGTGGTGAGACCCTCGCGATCTTCGACGCGGCTGAAAAGTATGCGCAGACTAATACTCCCCTTATAGTATTTGCGGGACAGGAGTACGGTACCGGCAGCTCTCGTGACTGGGCGGCGAAGGGTACAAGTCTCCTTGGGGTGAAGGCGGTTGTAGCGGAGAGTTTTGAGAGAATTCACCGAAGCAACCTGATCGGTATGGGAGTTTTACCTTTCCAGTTTTTGAATGGTCAAAACGCGAAATCGCTTCAGCTTAAGGGTGATGAGGTGTTCACTATACGAGGCGTTGAAGATGCCGCGAGCATTAAACCTGGCAAGGAGGTTGTGCTTGTAGCTGAGAGGTCTGACGGGTCGACACTTGAAATACCGCTTCGTTTAAGGATCGATACAAACATCGAGGTCGAGTACTACAAGCACGGTGGAATCCTGCCGTACGTTTTGCGACAGCTGATCTCGAAGAAGTAAGGCGTTGCAGCGCCGCCTGGCATGATGACAGGCGGCCGCCTGATCTGCTAAGTGTATGTAATCGTTGATAGTCGGGCATTCCGAGAATTGAAAATAGAGAAAAAAGCATTGAGTTGCGCAGTGTAATCGCTAATCCGTCGATACAAGGAAGGGGGCAAGGAGAGTCTATCCCCACGGAGGGGGAGTTTCCCGCCGAATTCTACGAGGGATGAATGGAGACAGTTCTCGTCCTGGAAGACGACAAACCCCTTCGCGACGTTTTGTGTCGCGTTTTAGAGACAGCGGGGTTTTTCATCCTTGAGTCCTCTTCGGCCGAAGAGGCCCTGCCACTGATTGAAACTAAGCAGATAGATTGCATCCTTGCTGACTTTAAGCTCGGAGGGATGAGCGGCATCGAACTTCTAAGAAGGGTCCGGCTGTCAAAGCCTCACATACCGTGTGTCATCATGACAGCTTTTGGTTCGATCGACGTCGCTGTAGAGGCGATGAAGTCAGGAGCGAACGATTTTATCTCAAAGCCGTTTGAGCCTGCGGGGCTTGCGCCGATGATTCGTGAGGTTTTAAAACACAAGCGTATCGTTGATCGCGACGCGCTCGACCGAGGGAAGAAGCCGCGCGGTTTTTTGACCGTTTCTCCATCATGCGAAAAGATCCTCGATCAAGCTCGGCATGTCGCTCACGTTGATAGCTCCGTGTTGATTCAGGGCGAGAGTGGAACGGGAAAAGAGGTCCTCGCGCGCTATCTGCATGAGCACAGCGAGCGCCATGCTGAGCCGTTCGTCGCCGTCAATTGTGCTGCAATACCTCCGGATCTTCTTGAAAGCGAATTCTTTGGGCATGAAGCAGGAGCGTTCACAGGAGCGACTCAATCTCGCATAGGGGTTCTTGAACTAGCATCGAAGGGTACTGTGTTTCTTGATGAAGTAGGTGATATGCCACCGCATCTTCAAGTGAAGCTTCTACGGGCGCTCCAGGAACACGAGATTCGCCGGGTCGGAGGGACGAAGCAGATTAAGGTGATGCCGCGTGTGATAGCCGCGACCAATCGTAATGTAGAAGAAGCCATAGAAACGGGGCAGATGCGTGATGATTTTTACTATCGCGTCGCGGTGGTAACGTTCACCCTTCCCCCGTTACGCGACCGAAGGGATGATATTATGCCCCTCGTTAATCGGAGCCTCGCGCATTTCTCAATGCTCCTTGGAAAAGGCGATGTGAAACTGGATCCATTGGCTCAAGAGATGCTTGAGTCGTATTCGTGGCCAGGGAATATTCGTGAGCTTGAAAACGTTATTGAGCGAGCGGTGCTCATGTGTGACGGCGAGGTTAGACCGGAGCATCTCGGCATATTTGTTCGCTTGGATCTTGATACACTTGAAGAGGCGATAAGGACTCTTCCAGAGATAGCGTCGCAAGCGGTGCGTAAAGCCGAAGTCCAGGCGATTGAGCGGGCCTTGCGCATGACAGGTGGAAATAAATCAAAAGCTGCCGATTTTCTCGGTATTAGCTACAAGACCCTGCTCAATAAGGTAAAGGAATACGCCCTCTCAGCGCCTGAGGAGAGCGGGGCTAGTGAGCCTTAGCTGCGCGGTTCAAAACGTTTCTCTTCTCCTCCGATGTTTCGAGAAACGATCTGATATCTGAGAGCAGCGTACGCCATTCGGTGGCTCCAAGTGAGTGCTCGTCGACCATGAGGTGCTCCGGAATGGTTCTCTCTGACGGCTTTGGATTGATCTCTTGAACGCCCCAAGCCGGTTGGAGTTGACGTGTGGCTATCCAATCCCTAACTCCGCCAGGGGAGACGAGTTCGTCCTTTGGGTTCAGTATTACGAGCGTAGGGACAGATCTCAGTTCAGCGATACTGGGTGAGGTCTCGACCTGTTCGTAGAGGTCGAGCGTATTCGCATACCAGAAGAGGGGAGTAGTCGCGAATCTTCGGTATGCCTCAGGTGCCCAGCTCGGAGAGCCGAGTGTGCTGCGCGGGGTTAGGTCGAGGTACGTTATAAGATCCAGGGGCCACCGTAGGGAGATAGCGGGAGCTATCAAGACCATCGAGTCAGGGCGATGCGACGGGTCAGTTTCGCTCGCCGCTAGTGTCGCAAGAGCTCCGCCTAATGAATATCCGAGGATGGAGATAGGGAGATCTGGGTACCGTTTTTGAATCGTCTGCAAACCGTTTTTTACATCCGATAGCCAATACTCCGGCGGAAAGGACTCCGCCGTCTTTTCCAAATGACCAGTCAGAACCGGACGGAATGCGTGAAATCCTAGGAGCGTCAGCTCGTGAGATAGTTGGTCAAGTGATCGAGGATCTTGATTGAGTCCGTGGAGAACGAGGAATACTCCCCTCGGTTTTACCACATCGCTGAGGGACCACTTTGGGGCAAGGGAAGAGGATTTAAATGGTGGAGGCGCGACGCGACAACACGCGGATGCAAGGAGAGTCGCTGTAACGATAAGTCTAAGGCACCAGCTCACGACGTAAGTATACCGCAATGCAGATCTGCCGGAAACCTCGACATTCCGCGACATCAATCACGTCGAAGCATTTGTACCTGCGGCCGGCGAGGCCGCCGGCCCTCCAATCGTTTCCGCGATGATTACGTGATTCGGCCGATCGCCCGATGATCGTCCCTGGAGGGCCG
>CAIXKI010000105.1 GCA_903920005.1 uncultured delta proteobacterium | reverse complement strand
TATGCGTTTGATGTCGCAGGTTGCGACAAGCCGGCGAGGCCGCCGGCCCTCCAGGTACCATCGTCGAGGGTACGGGCGAATCGCATAATTATTGCGGGAACGATTGGAGGGTCGGCGGCCTCGCCGACCGCGGGTAGGAATGTTGCACGCGTCTCATGTCGCAGGTTGCGACAAGCCGGCGAGGCCGCCGGCCCTCCAGGTACCATCGTCGAGGGTACGGGCGAATCGCATAATTATTGCGGGAACGATTGGAGGGTCGGCGGCCTCGCCGACCGCGGGTACAAATGCAACGTAGAATTCAATTGTATGACCCCGCTAAAAATCCCCCTGCTTCGGGCAACCAAGGATAGAGTAAAAACCTTTCGGTAAAATCCTTGAGTTGCCGCAGTTGATAACGCCAATACTTCTTAGTTCAGTTTTGCTAGCCAACACGCGATAGCCACAGTGTACAGGGCTAGAATTCCAAACATGTGAAGCATTAATCCAATCCAACCCGCAACGTCGCCCGTCCTTTTTGAACTAAAAAAAGCAAGGCCAGCTGCGAGGTTCTTAAGCCAATATAGATCTACAAATAACTGTAGTGCCATGTTGGGGTAAGACCGACTGTAATCCCGCACTCGGAAGTACAAAAGTATTTCCAGGTGTAGGGCTGCAATGAGGCCCAAAAGGATGAACGTGCCGACGAACCAAACAGGGACGCCTGCACTTGCTTTACTGTTCTCCTTCTCCATCTTCGTCTCCCATCCGCGCAGCAAGAAAAGACTTTGGAACCTTCCTCGTCCTTAGCTGCCCGAAACAGGGGGGTATATAGTATATTGGATGGTTTGGAGGCTCTGTGCTCTTACGCGGGTACCAACGTGGGAGATCGCCATATCTGCCGATTCTAACGTGTTCGCTTCTGACGGTATTGGACCTTTAAGTGAGGCATCGCCCCCCGTCAGGGAGAAACGCCATAGGTGTGCGTACACCGCCGTTGATACCCTCGTATTATGTTACGCCGCCGCGTCAGGTGTGGCTTTCTTTGAAGCTTTCTTTTTTGGAGCGGCCTTGGCCTTCTTTGGAGCCGCCGCTTTCGCTGCCTTTGGCTTGGCTGCTCGTCGACGCCCCTTTGAGGGGCCTTTTGCTGCGCGAGCGTCCATAAGCTCAACGGCTTGCTCCATCGTGAGGGCCTCTGGCTCGGCGCCTTGAGGGAGTGACGCGTTTGTGGTGCCGTCCGTTACGTATGGACCGTAACGTCCGCTCTTTATGGTTACGGATTCGCCACTGCGGGGGTGCTTGCCAAGATCCTTAAGAGTCTTCGGTTGATTCGACGCGCGACCGCGAGTGCGAGGTTGCTTCAACAACTCAATCGCTCGCTCAAGATTCACGCTAAACGGCGACTCGTCGGCCGGTATCGTTCTACTTTCTGTGCCGCACTTAATGTAAGGGCCGAATCGTCCGTTTTGAATCGTTATATCTGCCTCGTTCTCCGGATTTTTTCCGACAGTGCGTGGAAGAGAGAGGAGCATGAGCGCTATTTCAAGAGTTACCGAATCTGGCTGCATGCCTGGAAGGAGTGATGCCATCTTCGGCTTCTCTCCGCCTTCAACCATATCTCCACGTTGTACGTAGGGGCCGAATCGGCCCTTCTTCAAGTAGATCGGCTCATTGGTTGTTGGATCGACGCCGAGGGATGCGGGACCCTTTGCGGCTTCTGCGATAAGGAGCTCCGCTTTTTCAACGGTAAGCTCATCGAATGCGACTCCATCCGGGAGGCTGGCACGTGTCTCACCGTTTGAAAGGAATGGACCCCATCGACCGATACGGATCTCAACCTTTCTTCCCTGTGGGTCAACGCCGAGGTTGATTCCACAAACCTCCCGCGGATCGATAGTTGCTTCACCCTCGGTTACGAGGTCTTTAAGTCCCTTCGCGAGGTTCTCTCCTCCGAAGTAGAAGGCTTTTAGCTTATCGAGGTTGTCCTTTTCACCACGAGAGATCGCGTCGAGGTCGTCCTCAAGATTGGCTGTAAATTCGTAATCGACCAGGTTTGAGAAATAGCCCTCAAGGAGCCCGGTCACGCCGATGGCGAGGAAGCTCGGAACGAGCGCGGTTCCTTTCTTGAACGCGTAGTCACGAGAGAGAACCACGTCTACGATCGTTGCCCATGTACTTGGGCGTCCGATACCGAGCTTTTCAAGCTCCTTGATGAGCGTTCCCTCAGTGTAACGAGCCGGCGGCTGCGTAGTATGTTTGAGAACCTCGTAGTTCTTGGCGTCAACGTTGTCGCCCTGTTTGAGTGGTGGAAGATTGCGCTCCTGCTCGGCAAGATCGCCTTCAGGATCGTCTGATCCCTCAACGTAGGCGCGAAGGAATCCAGGGAATGCGATCGTTTTTCCAGACGCGCGGAATGTCGCGTTGTCCACGTCGATAGTAACAGCGACGCGAGTACCCTCGGCATCCTTCATCTGACTCGCGAGGGTTCGCTTCCAGATGATCTCGTATAAGCGGAACGCCTCAAGGCCGAGCTTGTCTTTAACCGTGGTTGGTGAGGCGAATTCAGCGCCTGCCGGGCGGATTGCTTCGTGCGCCTCTTGAGCGTTCTTTACCTTAGTCTTGTATACGCGAGGCGCGCTCGGCAGGTATTCGGCACCAAACTCCTTACCGATCAGCGAGCGTGCTGCCGAGATCGCCTCGTCAGAGAGGTTCGTCGAGTCGGTACGCATGTAGGTGATGAATCCATTCTCGTAGAGGGTCTGAGCGATCGCCATCGTACGCTTCGCGCCGAAGCCGAGCTTTCTGCTCCCCTCTTGTTGGAGCGTGCTCGTCGTGAAAGGAGCGTATGGGCGCTGAGTGAACGGTTTGCTCTCTACCTCCGCGATCTTAGGAGTACCGAGCTTAAGCGCTTTTTCAAGGTGTTGAGCTGCTGGCTCATCGAGAAGGATAATTGAGTCTTTCTCAATCAGTTTGCCAGTTGTCTCATCGAAATCACGGCCGGTTGCGACACGCTTTCCGTCTACGTGCGTGAGAACTCCCTCAAATGGTAGGGAGCGATCTGACGCCGCTTCAAACACCGCTTTGAGATCCCAGTAGTCGGCGGACCGAAATCGGGCACGCTCGCGCTCGCGCTGTACAAGGAGCCGCATCGCGACGCTCTGGACTCGGCCCGCGCTTAGACGCGGAACCATCTTCTTCCAGAGGAGTGGGCTTACTGAATATCCATAGAGGCGGTCAATGATACGCCGAGTCTCTTGAGCGCGAACGAGGTTCTGATCGATCTCGCGGGCGTTACTAAGACTCTCCTCGATCGCCTTCTTGGTAATTTCGTGGAAGACGAGGCGCTTTACGGGAACTTTAGGATGGAGCACCTCAAGAAGGTGCCAGCTGATAGACTCTCCCTCTCTATCTTCGTCGGTTGCGAGGAAGACTTCGGAAGCGTTCTTTACGGCTTTCTTGAGCTCGTTGACCCGCTTTTCCTTATCGCTGGGGATAATATAGAGGGGGGTAAAGTCGCTATCGACGTTAATTCCAAGACGCGACCACTTCTGCTTTTTTACCTCCGCTGGAATCTCAGCGGCGTTATTTGGCAGGTCACGGACGTGGCCATAGGAAGCTAACACCTGGAAATCCTTGCCTAAGAATTTCTCGATGGTCTTAGCCTTCGTGGGGGACTCTACTATGACAAGTCGTGTTGACATCTTTAATCCGGTGCCATGATTACAAAGGATTCGCCCCTGAGCGCAACCCTTTGGACCAATTTGTTACAACTTAACTATATTTAAACGCCGTTTTGGTCGGTTGGGGTGCGCCCTTCCGCCCCCCTACTGATGCGGGGAGGAGGAGGATCGGACTACCTAGAATAAAGTTTACAGCGCCCTCTTAGTATTTTACGGAACATCCATACGGCTCAGTTGACGCGGGATCGATGACCTTGCCCGCCTTGATAGCGTCTATGGCCCCCATGACATAATTTGTTGCCTTGGGTACGTCATCTGCGGTCGTTGAAGGGGTACTATCGATTGCGCCGGCGTAGGCCAACGTTCCGTTGGGGTCTACTACGAAGGTGTGAGGGGTTGTTCGAGCCCCGTACATCTTGCCGACCTTGCCATCGCTATCGAGAAGCAGGGCAGTGGAGTTCATGCCCATCTCTGAGCGAACGGCCGTACCTGATTTAGGATCGAGGTATCCACTCTTGCCTTCTGCCGAGGAGTTCACGGTAAGCCACACCACTCCCTGGTTGGTGGCGGTGCTTTGAAAGCGCTGCATATCACCTTTAGAGTAAAACTTTTTTACAAAGGGGCAGTTCTGGTTGAACCACTCAAGGACGACGGTCTTACCTTTAAACTCGTGGAGTGAAACGCTTTTGCCTGAGGAGTCTTGAACGGTGAAATCGGGTGCTGGGTTGCCGACCATCGCGGGCTCAGCGTGGGACGTGACTGGCGCCAGGATAAGAGTTGTTGCCAATCCGATAAATGAAAGGATTTGTGAAGCTCTCATGGTGTGTTTTCTCCTTTAGAACCTGTCTCAAAAGTCTCTTCTACTACGGTTAGCGAGGACGCTCCATCTGCGTCTGACCTCGTTCGTCAGGAAAGACTAGATCGGATTCGAGCGAGTGGCCACTGATGGAGCTATGTTTGGTGAGAGCGTGGTGTTCCTCGCCATGTCGGGGATCCGGGGCCTAGAGCTTTCCGAGCTCCGCCAATACAACCCCGGGTGTTAAGAGGTTTGGAAGGATTGTCGGTGCGCCGATATCACCGTTCTTGATGATAACGTTCAGCGGCACACCATTTCTTCCGTAACGGCGAAGTGCGGCGGTTATCGTTGGGCTCTTTGACGTCCAATCCCCTCGCATGAGCGCGACGTTCTTCTGCATGATAAGCGCTCTGACCTCAGGGGAGCTGAACACGACACGCTCATTGACCTGACAGGTGATGCACCACTCGGCGGTGAAATCGAGATAGACAGACCGGTTTTCAGAGATGAGAGCCGCTAAACGCTTTTCGGAATAAGGCTCCCAGATAAGCCCATAGGCATCAGGATCCGGTGTGGAGGTTTCGCTTGCGATGCACGCGCGCGAGCGGGTGCCCTCTATTTGCGATGTGGATGGGAGCCCTACAATAACGCCCGCCACGCATATCGTGAGGGCCGCGCCCAACAGCGCCTTGGTCGCAAAAGCCCTCTTCGTTGCGCGACTTTGAAGCCCCAGCCAGAATCCAAACGCAATCAAGAGAGCTCCCCATAGGAGATCGCTGACCAGGGAAAGCTCTGTGCCTTCGATTCCCATTTGACGAGCGAAGACGCGCACGAGCCACACAATTGATGCTAAGAGCGGGAAGGCCATGAGCTGTTTAAAGCTCTCCATCCATGCCCCCGGCCTTGGGAGTTTTTGAAGGAGCTGCGGGCGGTAGGCGATCATGAGGTATGGAAGGCTCATCCCTACGCCAAGCATAGTGAAGACGAGAAAGCTTAACGACGCGGGCAAGGTGAGTGTCGCGGCCAGAGCTGAGCCCATGAACGGACCTGTGCACGGCGTTGCGACCGCAGTCGCAAGAGCTCCATTAAGGAACGAGCCTACATAGGTGGTCGGGAGCTTCGCGCTACCGGCGATCCGCTGAATAGAATTTCCCAGAGACACATCGCTTAAAAAGAGCAGGGCAAGGAAGAGGAAGGTGAAGATCATTATCGCCACGAATACTGGCGATTGGAGTTGAAATCCCCATCCTAATTCTTCGCCGCTGGCTCGAAGGAGGAGTAGGAGCGTCGCGAAGATCCAAAACGAGACGATGACACCGGCAGAAAACGAGAGTCCATGCTTTTTTACTTTGGAGTCGTCGTGCCCTGCTTGCTCAATGAAGCTTAATATCTTGATTGAGAGGACGGGGAATACGCACGGCATAACATTAAGGAAGAGCCCTCCAAGGAGGGCAAGAAGGAGCGCTGAGATAAATCCTATCTGTGCATTTCCTGTGGGCATCGTTGTGGTGTTGGTCGCGCTTGATTGGGACGAGCGAGTCGGTATTTGTTCGGGGTTGGTGTCGATCGCAATCGCCTTGGGCTGACCGGTCTCAGACCATCCCTGCTTGGAATAGAGAACGCCACGAACTCGATTAATCGGGGCGCGAACAGAAGGATCCCGTTTCAGGGTGATTCGCAGCGCTCCGCCATCAAGGGAAACCTCTTGCGGGGCTGCGTTGGCGATCACTCTGGGATCTTCGGGAAAGAAGGAGACGGATGAGGGAAAGAATCGGGGCTCTAGGGGGATCAGCGCTATGACGATCTGTTCTTGTTGTTCTTCTACCGCGATCGAAACTCTCTCGGGCGCTGTTGGGATGTTCTTCAGAGTGTTTTCGAAAAGGGCGCCGTATTCGGATGGTGCTGAGGAAGAGCCTGATATCGGAAGGGTCGCTTCAAGCTGCGCTTCTCCCGGTAAGCACTCGTCTTTGCAGACCAGCCACTGCAGCGAGACGGTCACGGTTACCGACGATGCCTGAGATTGAGATGAGGAGAAGCGGGCAGGGAAGGGGAGTAGGACCTCTTGATATCCATAATTAACGAGGGGGCCGACCTCTATCTTTTCCGGATAGGGCCATAGGGGCTCGTCTACGGAGACGCCTCCTGATGACTGCCACGCAAATCGGGGAGCTAATCCTGAATCGCCAGGGTTCTTCCAGTAGATGTGCCACCCTGGCTCAGGTTTAAAAAGAACGCCGAGGGTAAAAGAGGATCCAGGGGATAATGATTTCTGGTCTGAGATGAGCTTTACCTCAAGGTGAGGACCACTGCCCAAGCTCTTGTCCCTACACCCAGACGCTGAGGTGAAGACGCCGACACCAACCAATAAAAAAGCGACAATCCGGAGAGATCTCAAAAGCATGACGATTTTCTACCAGGATGAAGGAGCGAGAGAAACGATCGTTGTGTGTTAGCCGGGATATATTATGCCGCCAGCTGGAGCGTGGTAGCTCGCTCTTCGATCTTGCGGTCCAAGAGCATCGACTGCACTGACGGGAGGGTCAGTCCGCCAGAATCTCGAACATTTGCGAAGAGTGAGGCGTCCTCAAGGTGAAGTTCCTTAACAGCAGCTGCCATAACGCCGAACGAGAAATGCTCAAGACCGATTTTAAGTAACGGTTGAACGAGTTGGCTGAGCGGATTCGAATCCTGCTGAGCGTCTGTTCTTCGTTGAGTCTGGTTTTGCTCTATCTCTAGCGCCATATCCAAGCGGTTAATTACCCGTTACCAGGGGAAACTACCACGGGGATGCAGCGCAGAAAAGATTTTTCACGTGCTGATTGAATGCTCTTCCGAGGGTGGTTTGCGAACTGTGTTTCTTTGGCTTAGGAGAGGTCGGTGGGCTAGGTCGACCCGTTCTAGGTTTTACCATGGCTGTTGGTATTCTGTTGGTAACTTGGGTATCGCACTGATATTGCGCGTTTTTTATGTGTATCGGTGGAGGCCTTTTGAAGGCATTGGTTTAGGAGAAGCATAATCCCCCCCGCTTTCATCGAAAGAGAGGCAAAAAAAGTATGCCTTCCCTTTGGCGAAGAGGGGCTGTTGGTGGTTTTCGCGTAACTTTTATCGAGGACAACCGCTCCCTAATCATGGCGCGCACAACATTTTCTATCATCACGGTGTCGTGTGACCAGGGTTCCCTGCTGAGGGGAGCTATTGAGTCGGCATTGCGCCACGAGTGTGTGGACATTGAGCACATCATCATTGAGCGAGGAGCAACCGCCGAGTCGGCTCAAGTAGCCAGCGAGTATCCTCATGTGCTCTTCATACAAGAGCCGTTCATCACTGAATCTCAAGCGTTAAATTGCGCGCTCTCGCAGGCTACGGGGGATGTTGTATCGATCCTATCCCCGGGGGAGCGTTATTGCGCCGATGCGTTTGCGCATGTCGCGGAAGAGATTCAACGTCACCCGATCGTAATGGGTGCTGTGAGTCTTACGAGCGCCTCGGGCGATGTTGTCGAGAAGATCGAAAACATGGAGCGCTCGTGGTTCGATTCTTTGAAGTATTGGGTGGCGCGCGCTATGCCGAGCCGCGTGGGCGTGTTTTTTAAACGTGAAATCCTTCTTGAATTAGGAATTGAGGGTGATGACGCATTTGATGAGGGGCTTAGATTCGTGCCCGACTTCGATCTGTGGCTGAGACTTCAAGAGCGACATCCGTTTTCACTAAGTCTGCCGACGGTCGTGGCGACATCTCCGGTGAGTTATTCTAAGGTATCCGCGAGCTATCAGAGAGAGCTCTCTCGTATCTACCGAAGGCATTGCTCTCGCCGGATTCATCCAGAACAGAGCCTGTCGTTCGTTGTTGCCTGTGATGAGCCGAATGATCAGTTCGATGTGTTTATAGAGTCGATCCAAGGCCAGAGCTTGCCCGGCCTTGAGGTGGTGTTGGTTGATAGTCGCGGTACGAGCGCTTCCTATGACCAGTTATGTTATCAAGCCTCGCAGTATGAGAGCCGCTTTCGCAATCTAACTTTCCAGGTTGTGCCGATTCATAACGATCCGCAGTCAAAGGTGACTCCGGTTGATCGCGGGGTGCGAGCCGCGCGTTCGGCCCTCGTCGCGTGCGTCCAGCCACGTGGTGACATGCCGAAACATTTCGCGGTCGAGGTTCTCCGCTTGTTTTTGCGGGATGAGGTTGGGCTTGTTCTTCCTCGTCTCGAAAAACAGGTGGCGTCGCAGCTCTTCACAATCAAGCACGGAACCGCCGTGTTTAATCCGACCGGACCATTCTCGCTTGCCTCCGTGGCGCCCATTGATTACGTCGTTCGAAAGGTCGCCTGGCTCGATTGTGGGCGCAGCTTGAGTTACGAGAAGCTTTTTGAGCGAGAGTTCGTGAGTAAGAGATTGATGGTCATGATGGCTCACAAAGCGTGGCGCGTCGTGCATGAACCACTTCTTTCGGCGGAGAGAGAGGCGTCCAATTCGGCGGAGGAGCCGTTCCGGTTGTATGTGAACTCTCTTGTTGTCGATGAGCTCGCCCGTGAAATGAAGCGCAGCCCATTTTCCATCGCCCGCGCGAATCTTGGCTTTGGGTTAGTGCTCTCAGACGATCTTTGGCAAGCGGCGCAGGAGGTTATTCGAAATATTCCTGAGGGCTCGCTAGTCGATGATGGTGAGCTCTCTATCGAGCGGTTACGCGCGATAGTTGGTGAGCGACCCGCATATGGGCCGGCGCGCTACGTTCTTGCGAAAGCTCTCGAAGGAAACGGTGATGCGCGCCTCGCGAAGGTCGAGCGGTCGCAGTGGGAAGATATTCATAAAGACGAGAAGAGCTCACCTCTGTATGGGGGTGTCGGGGTTTATGGGTCAAAGAGGCCGTGAGGAAAATCGTATGGCGATCGAGGTCAAGAGCGATAATTCGGTTGAGGTAACGGGACTCGGGGAGAGGTTCGTCTGGTCGAACCCGATAAACGCGTCCGCGCTTAAGTATTGGGAGATGACCGGCTACACACAGGATGAAGTTTTACGCGTCGCGGCAGAGCTGAACGACGAGTGGATGTTCGCGCTCGTAAAATACATGGGCGATGGAACGATTGATTTCTCGGTGAGCAAGAAGACCTGGGAGCGTCAGGAGGGACACTATCCAACGATAATGCAGTTTTGCTCCGTTATCTCTCAGCACGCCAAGATGCGATCATTCACCGGTATCTCGATGGTGTGGCTTGAGGACGGTATGTGGGATTGGCTTCAACCGATAGCTCGCCGCATCCCGATCTTCGCTTTCGGTCGTAACGTAACGGACCGTCATACCCTCCTTATTCCCGATCCCGCTTACATTGGGGGCGCCGCATATGTTTATGAGCGCGAACAATACAAAACGATTACCGAGGAGATCCCGTGGCATAAGCGACTTCCTACCGTCTACTGGCGCGGCGCCGCTACTGGAGTTGGTATTGAGGGGCCTTCCTGGGTGGATACCGCTCGGGGTCGTATCGTGCAGAAAGCGAACGATCTCAATAATCCCAGAATGCTGGACGCGAAGCTTACGAAGATTAAACACATTCCGGCGGAGCAACAGCAAAAGTTTCGCGACCTTGGTTTTGTCGCTGACGAGGTTCCGTTTGAGGATTTTCTTCACTACCGTTTCATGCTCGACGCCGATGGCTATTCGTGCGCTTGGATGTCGTTCTTTCTAAAGTTAATCTCGGGGTCGGTTGTTTTGAAGATCGATAGCCCGCTTGAACAGTGGTATCACCGAGAACTTGTGCCCTGGAAGCACTACATCCCTTTGGCGAGAGACTTAAGTGACCTTGAGCACGTCTATACGTGGCTAATCACTCACGATGATCAGGCCCGTCAGATAGCAATCGAAGGCGATAGAGCTGCTCGAAAGATCTCTTTGGAGCACTCCCTTGCCCAGGTGATCGGGGATTTTGAAGCCATATCAAAATGCTTCAAGCCCTCTTAGGTAGTTGATATTACTTGATAATGCCCGCTATTTTTCCTGGCTTGCGGGGAGTCTCAACAAGTGTAGTGTCTTCAGCTTCCCTAAGGTTGACCTCATCGCTGAAAGCCTCTACACTGCCGGGCTCACGTAGTAGGTAGTATGCCATGAAACGCACGTATCAACCCAGCAAAAAGAGTCGTCATACGACTCACGGCTTCAGAAAGAGAATGGCGACCAAGGGTGGCCGTAAGGTGCTTAACGCTCGGAGAGCTCGTGGTCGAAAGAGAATTTCGGTAACTTCGCCGCGCAAGGGGCACTATCGATAGTTCTTTATCGCTCGGGCCTAGCGCCCGGCTTCGAAGACGTTCTGATATAGATCGGTGCCAACAAAACGGCACCAAGCTCTATTCTAAGCACTTTCTCCTTCTTGTTATACCCTCTGGCTCAGACCAGAGCAGGTTAGCGATAGCCGTAACGACCAAGATCGAAAAACGCGCAAACGTACGCAACAAGATTAAGCGGCGTCTGCGCGAACTCTTCCGCGTATTTCGCCACGACCTGAAAGAACCCCTCGATATCGTTGTAGTTGCGCGCAGAGACGTGCAGCAGTGCTCCTTTGATGACTACAAGCGAGAGGTTCTTGGAGCCCTTCGATCCAAGGGGTACCTCAAGAAACGGCCCAGCTCCGATAGCGAGAAATCCTAGCTATGTGTCCAGGTCCGGTCGTTTTGCAGGGGTCGGCCAGACGAAAACGACCCGTAGTCCGCTTTTTTCACTCTCTCTATAAGAACACCCTCTCGCGACTTATCGGTAGTGCTTGTCGCTTTACGCCGAGCTGTTCCGATTATGCCCTCGAGGCGGTTGAAATGTACGGCTATGTTCGAGGCGTTGGGCTCGCGGTAAAACGGATCGTTCGCTGCCATCCGTGGCATCCGGGGGGATTTGACCCCGTGCCTTGACGCGCCCTAGGCCATCCCCTACAAATGCACTCGGCTTTTTACAAATAGTACCAAGGACCTAACTGTGACTGACAACTCCAAAGAATTTAATAAAAACGCCCTCCGAGCCGTCATCCTGTGCGTACTAGTAGTCTTCGTCTACAACAACCTTTTCCTAGCGCCGAAGCGCCCAAAGACGCAGCCTCAGGCTGTCCAGGCTCCAGTCGCGCAAGTGTCCGAGCAGGTGGCTGCTCCACAGCCGACCGGTCCCGCTACCGTCGTTGGTGTTCCGCAGCAGGCCCCTTCAACGCATCCGACGCGACAACAGCTTCAAGACGCAGGGGTAACCTTTGTTGAGTCTGACAGTGTGCGGCTCGCCATATCAAATCTTGGCGCGCGAGCTTTTGGTGTCGCGTTAACTGGGTACAAAGTAAATCTTGGTGCAGACGCTCCCCTTGATCTCGTGAGCGATCTTGATGGGACCGCGTTTCCGCTCGGTGTGTACGCAGGGGCGGAGAGCGATGAGTTGGTTACCTATAAGCTTGCTAGCGTTAACGGAGCTACGTCGACATCTCCCACCGCCAACTTGCGAGTCGCCGCGGACTCGAAGGTCGTTGTAGAATTTAAGGGAGCTCTGCCAAGTGGCAACGTTATTACTAAAACCCTGACCTTTACTTCAGGATCGTACCTAGTGCCGGTTTCGGTAAAGCTTGACCGAGCACTTCCGGCCGGACAGATGGTATGGCTGGAATGGGCTCGTCATTTTTCCAAAGAGAGCTCTTCGCGAAGCACGGGTACCTCTCACGTTACCTATCTCGATGGATTCAATAAGATCCGCCATGTCACGCCTGAGGAGCTCACCCCGGATCTTCGAGATTTCGGGACTACACGTTGGGTGGCGCTCGGAGATCTCTACTTTGAGGCGAGCTTGATTCCGACCGTTTCTGGTCGTAATACGATGCTCGGTCGTGTCGGTGACAACTACATCTGTCGAGTGGCGGGTACGCAGGATGGAGGGACTTTCTCCGTCTACGCGGGGCCAAAGGATTATAAGACCCTTGAGCAGGTAGGTGATTTTCAACTTGAGCGCTCTATTGATCTCGGTTGGTTCTCTTTCTTAGCGCTTCCACTTCTTTGGCTCCTTCACTATCTCTACAACCTTCTCGGTAATTACGGACTCGCGATCATAGCTCTCACTTTGCTTGTAAAGTCCGCGCTTCTGCCTCTTTCGAAGGCTAGCTTTAAATCCATGAGGGCGATGCAGGAGATTCAGCCTGAGATCAAAGCTCTGAGGGAGCGCGTGAAAGATCCCACTCAGCTTAATCAGGAGACCTTTGCGCTCTACAAGCGTAAGGGCGTAAATCCTATGGGTGGATGCTTCCCGATGTTCATTCAGATTCCGGTGTTCCTTGGTTTGTACCAAGCGTTGCTAAACTCGATTGAGCTTCGCCATTCGCCGTTTGCGCTATGGATCACGGATCTCTCATCCCCTGAAAAGCTTGAACTGTTCGGTATGGGCGTTCCTGTCATGGTACTGCTCATGGCTGGAAGTATGATAATTCAGACGTGGACCTCGCCGAATCCGTCAGCGGATCCGGTTCAGCAAAAGACGATGATGCTCATGCCGGTTGTGTTCGCTGGAATGTTTATCATCTTCCCGATGCCGTCTGGGCTTGTGCTCTACTGGCTCGTGAACAATATAATTTCAATTATCCAGCAGATGTATATGCGTAACACCGCGAAGGGTTCCGTGTACGTTGGAACTCTGATGGCTAGCGTCGCAATCTTCGGGGTTGGTTTTATTCTCACCCTTGTTTAGGTGGGAGAGAACGAGACTCGTCCGGAGCTAGTTCGTCTGAGTTCGTGGGGCACCGGCGGCGGTCGTTGGGAAAGCGACGTCGCTGGTGGTATGGGTTTGTTCGCTAGACGAGGACTTCATGGAAGAGACAACGATAGCAGCGCTCGCTACAGCACCGCTCCCCGCAGGGGTAGCGGTCATTCGCGTTAGTGGTCCTCGAACAAAGCTCGCGCTTCACGCTCTTTTTCGGGGCAAAAAAGATCCCGTAAGGATGCCGCGCACCCTCGTCTTCGGAGATATCGTTGACTTTAAAACTGGCGCGACCATAGACAAGGGACTTGCCGTATTCATGCCCTCTCCATGGAGTTTCACCGGCGAAGATGTTGCGGAGTTTCAATTTCACGGAAGCCCAGTTCTCGTACAACAGACCCTAAGGTCGCTCTACGCGTATGGGATTCTCCCTGCTGCCGCCGGCGAGTTTACGAAACGGGCGTTCTTAAACGGAAAGATGGACCTCGCTCAAGCTGAGGCGATAGCTGACGTTATTAACGCGAAAGGTGAGGAGGAGCTCCGCTTTGCGGGCGAGCAGTTGAAGGGGCGGCTTAGTCAGGCAGTGGCCGCAATTGGTGAGCCTTTGCGCGACGCCCTTGCGGAGCTTGAGGCTTCCATCGACTTTCCAGAAGAGGATATTGAACCGGATCGTATCGAAGATATCGCGGCCCGAGCGGAGGTCGCGCGCGCGAAGGTCTCGCAGCTTCTCTCGACATATTCCTTTGGAGCTTTAGTAAAAGAGGGCGTCCGCGTGCTTCTCTGTGGAGCGCCCAATGCTGGAAAGTCGAGCCTGTTAAATCTGATTTTGGGTAAAAAGCGGGCTATCGTGTCTCCGATCTCTGGCACAACAAGAGACCTGATTGAGGAGGAGGCTTCGCTCGCGGGGCAGAAATTCGTGTTTTGTGACTCCGCTGGAATTCGCGAGACTCACGATGAGATTGAAAAGATCGGCGTTGAGCTCGCGAAGGAGAGGATCCCTTGGGCGGATCTTGTCTTGCTTGTCGTTGACGCGTGCGACACCACTGGAGAGTGGAAGAAAACAGCGGAGCTCTTAAAGTCTCATGGTAAACGGATCTGGATGGTCGTGAATAAGATCGACCTCAATCCCAAAGCAATGATGGAAGTGTTGTGCGACTCGACAACGTGTCAGCAGAACTTCTACATCTCCGCGAAGAGTGGCGCTGGAATCGGCGCTCTCATCGAGGCGCTCGTGGAAGATGTTGGCAAGCATATGCCAGAGCAGGGCGATGTGGGAGAGGTGGTTACCAATGAGCGCCACCGCGATTGTCTTCGAAGAGCGGAGCAGGCGCTTGTACGTTTTGCCGAAGCGGTAGAGTCGAGGACCCTTGCTCTACCGATACTCGTCGCGGATATTCGCGAGGCCCTTTCATCACTCGATGAGATCGTTGGAAAGACGTATACGGAGGATATTCTGGGTAGGATCTTCTCGAAGTTTTGTGTCGGGAAATAAACCTAGAGGTCCTTTCGAAACTAGCCTCTGCTGCAATCGAAGAGGGCGTCGGCTTCGGAGGAAAACGTGCTCGATGTCTCACAGCGGATACACCTTCGCGCGTTTTCTAGCCTTACATGATTTCGCGAAACCTCGCTTCGAGGCTATTTTTGATGGGATTTTAAGTGTCTTTGTTCGTAGGAGCCGATAGAGGGACACTCTTGTTCTTGTTGCCGACCATGTGTCGTATCGACTGCTTGAGGATGGATTGGTAGCTGATCCGGCTTCGGGCATGAGAAATCTTAAACGATCTATTCAAGACAGAAAGGCAGATCGATTATTCCATCAAAAGTGGAATACCGTGCGATCCTTTGCGCCGTCTTCGTGAGCAGGCCCAGCATTTGCTGGCCAGAATTGAAATAGTAATGAAGGAGGCTTGCTGCGCTTGGATCTTTAGAGTTGCAGCAGAATGTGGCCCTGAAGACCTTAGAAAAACACCCCAAGCCTAATAGATACGAGCCTTTACATGGGTTGTAAGGCGGTAAGAGCATGCTCGTACTAACCTTGGATCGTCGGGCCTTAAGCGGGGGTGTTGAGTCGCCTCGGTAGTAATCGAGTTTCTCAAGCTCTGTTTTATGAGCTTTCATCTCGCATACGCGCTTTGCCTTTCCCAAGCGAATAAGATACGAACCTGCTCTTCGTCATACCAAACTGAATGGGAGGTTTCCGTGATAGCGAGTTCAAGGCTTACGATTATCGGATGGGTGACGGCTTTTCTAGTTGCCTTTTTCTCTCTGGCTGAGGCGCACGCGCAACCTAATCCACAGGTAGCCTTGCAGGTTGAATCGTCCACCCTTCTGAACGACTACACCGATCTCTTCGTTTCTTTTTCCAACTCCGGCACGAGCATCGGATACTATCCGATGGTTGAATTAAAGCTTCCCGCGGGGCTCGAATGTGACGCAACGTGCAGAGGGAAGATAAGAATCACAAACCTTGAGGGAGCGCCGGTCACCGTCACAGCATTTGGACCAGCCGGAGGAAGCACTACCTACACCAACCCTGTCACGGGAAATGCGGTGGCTGTGACCGCGGGACAGTCTGTATTGTTTCTCTCGCTTCCCGTGGGTAGCTCGGCTCCAAACGAGCCAGCAATTACCTATTTTGTCCCAGCTACTGTACGGCCAGACGCTACGCTCGGCGCGGGCATCCCCGTTGAGGCTACGGCCGTATTTGCATTGGGAGCTGTGCCAAATGGAGTCAGAGGCGCCTGTGGCGCTCCAGGTAATGACACGCTGTGTTCAAGCGCAACACCGGTAAATGTGACCCCAGCGGTGCTTACGCTTGAGAAAAGTGTCGAGAATCTCGTAGATGGCTCAACAGCCACAGGCCCAAGCTATCCGAGGCGTTTTAAGGTCGAGGTGCTGGTTGCTGAAAACCGGACGGCAACTAATATCGCGGTCACCGACGTTCTCCCCGATACGTTTGTATTTACCGCTCTCCCCGGGGCTGATTGTAAAGCGAGTCCGGGAAGTGTCACTGTGACGCCTGTCCTTGCCGCAGGTGACACCTGCTCGTTCGCCGGAGGTGGTAGTGGTGGGGGTACGCTTACTATCACGTTTGCGTCGGTGACCGGTGGCACCGCTATCGATCGAGAGATTTCGTATACGGGCTTCGTTCAGAAGCTACGAGGCGGAAGTGGCGCGGCCATAGTGCCCCCTTCAACAGGAGCAACAACGACGTCAGCGAACTCAGCGGATGCTGACTATCAATACGACCCGGGAACTGGATCTATACCTTTTTCGGCCCCAGCAGTCTCCGCGACGCTCGAGCAGCGATCTTTGTATACGACCAAGTCGATTACGAATGACACTTCGGGCACAAGCACCGCCAAGCCCGGAGATACGCTGACGCATACTCTTATATATGACATCTCTGATTACTTTTCCTTTGACGACCTTCAGATCTCAGACATAATTGGCGACGGCCAAACCTATGTGAATGGCTCATTGCAGGCGAACGTCTTCGAGGGATCCGCTACCGCAGTCTCTCGTAATCAGACACAGTTGCAGGCGGCGAGTGGAACTCCTCTACAGCCGATAACTCGAGAGCCCTCGACTGGGCAGTGGACTATAGATCTGGACCTCTCTCAGGCCCTCGCCGCGGCTAGCCCAAACGGTTTTGGCGTTGATGGAACGCTCACGGGAACCGATGAGCTGGGCTCGGGGACTCCCACCCGAGTAGTGATTACCTATCAAACAACGGTCGATGAAAGCTTTACGGGTCCGGTGGTGGGTACGGCGATAGTCGATGGAGGGGACGTGCTCAGCGACACGATGTCCGCTGATTTCAGGATCGCTGGTACGGCGAACCGACGCTCGGCAAGTGGCCCTACAGCGACAATTACGATCACCCCGATTACAGTATTCACAAAAACGATTGAGTTCGAGAACGGAGCTCCTGTTGCTAGCTTGCCGATAACGGTTAACGCCGGCGAAACCGTGACGTTTAAACTCGCTTTTACAGTTCCAACCGGAGATGTTGAGGGGCTCGTGCTGAAGGACTTCGTGCCTTCCCCACTCTTCGATGTACTCGATCCAGCGGCGAGTGGCACGCCGTCCAGCTTTGTCTTCGACGCGACGCCGAGCGATTCTGCGCCAGCGGCTGGCCATATGCACCTAACCACATCGAGCGCGACCGTTTCTCCAAATGTGTCAGTCAGTGGTAGCGATGACTCAATCACTATCTCGCTCGATAAGGAAGACGGTTCCGCAAGTGTTCCTTTTACGGTGGAGGTGCTCTTCACCCTGACCGCGACGAACAATCCTCTCGCGAATGATCTTCTTCTTGTAAACGTCGCTTACCTGACTCAAAACAGCAGCCAGAGCGCCACGCCTGTGAATACGCTTTCTGCCGTGGCTTCGCTTCTTACCGAAGAGCCTAAGCTGGTAGTGAGAAAATCGGCGGAGTCCGTGATAACCGGAACGGGGTCGATAACAGGAGCCGGAGGCGCGGCGAATTTTACAGCTGTAGCGCCTGGGGCACGGTTGCGATTTAAAGTTGAGATAGAGAACGTCGGTGACTATGACGCGTTTGATGTCGATTTGTTGGACGTTCTGCCAACAGGATTTGCGTTGGTTGCGTCGTCGATGACTTTTTCGAATTGCACCACGGCGGGATCGCCTGTCGATACCTCGACAGGAACTCAAGTTAGCGCGAATGGAATGAACATACCTGCAGGACAGATCTGCACGATCCAGTATCAGGTGGGCCTTGACCCTCTGGCGCCGTTTGGTGGAAAAATAACGAATGAGGCGACCGTGCAATATGCCTCAACTCCTGGCGGTCCTCGATTCTCGCCCGAATCAGATGTTGCCACGACGACAGCGATATCTCCGTCGATGACAAAGACGTTCGTGACTGGAAGTACTACTGACGCTGCCACTACGGGAACCAATCTTCGCTCAGGGGAGAGCGCTGAGTTTGATGTGACGGTCACCGTTCCTCCAGGTACAGCAGAGTCGTTTACCGTTCGGGAGCGCGATATCGCGAGTGGCGGAACTTCAGGCAACTTCTTTGAGAACTTCTCAACAGGTACGATTACCTTCCCGAGCATAGAGTCCAATCCAGCATGCGGCGGACTATTTAATTTTGTTGGAAACACAAATGTGTGCTTTGAGTTGAATCCTAACTCCACTCAGACCCAGTCAAGCACGACCATCCACAGGGTTAATTTAGGAAATCTGACTAATTCATCTCCATCGAATCAGTCCTTTACGTTTCGCTATCGAGCGACAGTTCGAGCGGGCATCGTCCCAGGCGCGTACACGAATCGCGCGGACGTTGAATGGGTGACGAAAAACTCAACTTCTGATGGTCAAACGAGCGTAAACGCAACGTCTTTAACGGGGACGGCGAGTATCACAGTGGTGCGACCTACTCTCACCCTTGCCAAATTGACGACCTCAGCACCACCCCTTAGGTTTGGTCAAAGTGCTGAATACCAGCTCACTCTCACCAACACCGGGACATCGATCGCGTACGACGTAGCCAATATGGTAGACCTCCTACCTAATGGTCTCGGTACAGCGGCGCTCGTGAGCGCTACTCTCAATGGTTCGAGTGTAACCGGCGCCGCGGGCTTTAGCCTCTCTCAGAGTGGTCAACAGGTTACCGTGACCGTAAGAAACGCCAGTGGTCAGGCTCGACTTGCGGCCGGCGATGTTTATGTTGTTCGATATACGGTACCGGTAACGTCGGCGGTGACAGGAAGTACGGCTTCCTTAACTAACACGGTGAGCGTCAGCAATTACTCTAATGGCTCGAGCGACGGAGGTCCGCGAGAGACATTGACTAATATACCGCCGGCCAGCACGACGTTGGCTGTGGATAGTAATAATCTGTATGGACGAGTGATCTTTGGAAAGGAAACCGCAGGTAGCGGATCTCAAAACGGTGTCAGTGGCGCAACTGTTATACTTGTCGGCACGTCATTTACCGGCCTATCTGATTCCAACGGAGAGTTCTCCTTCAGTGGAGTGCCAGATGGGACGTATACCGTTCGTGCCACTTCTTCGTTTGGAGACGTGATAAGTGAGCAGACCGTCGAAGTGAGTAATGGAGATGTTCACAATATCATCTTTCAAGCCCGACCGCGGATAGTTTTAACAAAGACCACCTCGACCGTGGGTCCGGTTGGCCCGGGAGATAGCATCGACTACACAGTAACCCTGCAGAACCTCGGCAACTACCCGGCGTTTCAGGTTGCTGACGTGATTGATACGCTTGTCAACGGAATGGGGTCCGCTTCTCTAACCTCCGCCGCATATGAGGGCTTGGATGTAAGGGCAGTGTCAGGGTTCTCGTTCCGCCAGTCGGGAGTCTTAATTACTATAGCGATGAGAAATGCTGCTGGTGAGCCTCGTATAGATGTCGGCGATTCATTTGTTGTGTCGTATCGAGTCCCGGTCCTGAGTTCCTTGCGGGTGGCCTCCATAACGATTCCAAACTCAGCCGAGGTCGCGGGGTATGCTACCACTTCTGTTACAGGAGTGAGCACCGAGCGATACTTTGATGTGCGGTGTGGAGAGGTGAGGCTCGAGACCTCAGGCGCTGATCCAGCCTGCGTAAGTGAATCGCTCACGGACGTCATGAGCTCAGCATCTCGACGCGCTCTGAAGCTCAAGCAGAGCCTCGTCAAGGCTGTTTCGCTGAGGAGGGAGTTTGCTAAAGCTGGCTTATGCAAAGCTCGGGATAACGGGTGCTACGCTTGCAAGCCGAGCCGAGCGTCATGCGCTAATTCGTGCAGGATGCCGTCTAGTGTGGAGGATGCGAAGCTTGCGACATCCGGGGCAGGGCTCCAACGGGATGTCGACGCGCTCCTGAGCAATGAGTTGCTTCAAAAGTCATGGACCATTCAGTGCGCCAATTACATGACGTGCTCTCAGGTCGACCTCTCTACTCCTAAAACTAATGTGGAGACGAGGGCGCAAGCGCTTTATCGTATGACGGCGACGGTGTTGGATAGCTGCTGTCTTCGGTCTAGCGCAGCTTCGGCGAGCCTGAGGCAGCGCAGAGCGGCCCTTAAGACGGCTGTAAGGAGCGATCTCAAGCGGATGTCGTCCATCATGTCGAGTTATCCGAGCCCCTCGCTTCAATGTAACTGACATGAGTTGTCAAAAACTTTTTTTCCAAAGCATAAGGGCTGTTGGTGTTAGGGACACCTGGTATCAAAATCGGGAACCCGACACCCCTCTCCACGTGTGGCTGCGTGTAACGTTTGTCTGAATCACAGAAAACGGATAGTTGGTTGATATGCGCACCGGGAAATTCTTTTAAAGCATTCGCCTTTATCTTTGCTGCTTCCGCGTAACCTGCGCTATCCTCCGCGCACCACATGGATACAACCTTTACTCACCCAAAGCTTCGTTGGCCTATCGACATGTCGATGCATACGCTCGATGGCCAACAGATTTTCGTTGTGCAGTGTCCGATTGGCATCTCATCCGCGCCGCTCTGTTTGTTGCCAGGATTCGCGCCCATCGTAGTTCAACTCGATGGGAGTCGTACGAGTGAGGAACTCGTCTCCCAGTTTGCGCCCCAAGGTCTGACCCCGGAGATCTTTACGCAGCTCGTTCAACACCTGGACGACCACCTCTTTTTGGCGAACGCGCGGTTTTTCTCTGCGGAAAAGATGGCGCGGGAAGCGTTCGAAAGCTCTCCGGTGCGGCCCGCGGCGCTCGCGGGAGGAGGGTATCCCGTAGATAAGGATTCGGTTGAGACGTTGGTGCGGGGATATCTGGAACCGTTTGACGTTCCGCCAGAAAGGCGAACGCTTTCGTGTCTTGTAGCTCCCCATATCGATTATCGTCGAGGAGGTGCCTGTTACGGGGCGGCATATCCGCGATTGGCAGAGTCAGATGCGGATCTCTATGTCCTGATCGGAACGGCGCATCAGTATAGCTCGCTTCTCTATCACTTGTGCGCCAAGGACTTTGAGTCTCCGCTCGGAAAGCACCCTTGCGATCTTGAGTTCGTTACAAAGCTCGCTCAGAGGTACGGAGTCGAGCGATCGTTCAAGGACCAATATCTTCATAGGCGAGAACACTCGCTTGAATTGCAGCTTCCGTTTTTTGGCGCTGTTCGCCCAGGAGCGAAGATCGTTCCAATTCTTGTGGGGGGCTTTCACGAAATGGTTGAGGCCGGTCGGTATCCTGAGGAGTGGGAACAGTATGAGTCGTTCGCTGGGGCGCTTGCCGAGTTGTGGCGGGAGCGAACCGCGCGAGGCGAAAAGGTAGCGTTTCTCGCCGGCGTTGATATGGCGCATATCGGACGATCCTTCGGCGATCAAGGATCGTTGTCTCCTGAGAAGATGCGGGAGATCGCCGCTCGTGACGCTCAGTACCTCTCGGCGATAGAGCGGGGCGACAAGCGAGAGCTCTTCGATCATATCGCTGAGGATAATGATGCGAGGAGAATCTGTGGTTTTCCAACGATGTACACGGTTCTTGATGTACTTGCTCGCGTAGGTTTAAAGAGTGACTGCGAGATTCTCCGATACGATCAAGCTGTTGATTATGAGACCGATTGCGCGGTCACGTACGCTGGAGTTGCCCTCTATGAGCAGAGCGCTAACCACTCGATAATACGGCCATTATAGTTGTTGTATAGCCTCTCTTTCTAAAAAAGCTGAAGCGATGTTCCTCGAGCGACGGATAGGGGGACATATAGGTTGTGCTTCTTTGTGAGGTGTTGAAATGGAAAATCAAGGTAAAGAAAATTTGTTCGACAAGATGGGTTGTGAAGTAAAGTTCGGTGACGTTGAGATTGGTAACACCTACCCACTGTACGGCATGATAACTAAGATCCTTGATGACTCTCCAGGCCACGTTGTGGTTGAGATTAACTTTTCGATTAAAGCGAATATGTCGATTCCAGAGATTGAGAAGATTGAGCTCTTGAAGGAGCGGGCGTTCGAGCCAGGAATCTTCGTATCAACGGTAACAAGCAAAGACCCAAAGATAGAAGTTGATTGCAGTACTGTAGTGTTTGGTAAGCGGCAGGGATTTAGCGCCTAAGACCGTCGACCTAACAAAGACACACAGAAGCCCCTGTTGCCATTTCGGCACCAGGGGTTTTTTATTGGGCCCATCGGTCCGCGTGTCATTAGAGCTCTCAAGGGGGGGCGCTCCCCCTGTTCAATCTACCTACTCTTCAGAGGAAAGCCTGGCGCCACGCCGAGAGACGCGATGTGTGGAAGGGAGGCGGGTAGAAAGCTGATTTAATTCGGCCGAATGGCGACCGTGCATTGACCTTACCTGACCCGCCTCGTATACCTTGGGGTATATGTCCCAAGAGCCACAAAAAACCACCCTGTGGGGAGAATTTGTCGCGTTCACCAAAACGCTTGTGCTCATCCTTGCGCTCGCGTTTGGTATCCGTACCGCGGTTGTTGAGCCCTTTAAGATCCCCTCTGGATCCATGATTCCAACGCTTCAGGTTGGCGACTACATCCTCGTTCTCAAATTCTGGTACGGGCTTCGAATCCCCTTCGTTGGTAAGCCCGTTGTAACGTGGCATCACCCGAACCGTGGAGACGTTGTGGTGTTTACTCGCCCCGACGATCCGAACACGCCTCAGGAAGATGACTCTGCTATTCATATCATTAAGCGGGTTATCGGTTTGCCAGGAGATACGATAGAGGTTCGAGGAGGACACCCACTTATAAATGGACAACCCCTTCAGGAGCCGTACGCGCAGTGGGCTGAGGGTGGAAACACTGATGGTGATATCGGTCCCCTTACTATTCCGGACGGTAAAGTTATGCTCCTCGGTGATAATCGTGATCGCTCGAAGGATTCACGCTTCTGGACCGACCCGCTGCTTGATGAGAGCAGGATCAAAGGTAGAGCGGTTATTGTTTTTTGGTCGTGGGACAGTCTCTCCCGAATTTTTAATGTCATCCGATGAGTTTGTGCTGGTATCTCCATCCATCGCCGATAGTTTTGAAAGTTTCCGGTAAGGACGCCCGTCGGTATCTGAATAATCGTTTAAGTAACGATCTGCGAGCGGCGACTCCTGGGACCTCTATGATCGCGGGCGCACTCACTCCTCAAGGTAAAGTAGAGGGATTGTTCACCGTGTACGTGGCTGCCGACGACCTCTTCTATCTGGTCAGCGATGGGGGAGTACGACAGACTCTCTTCGCCATCGTTGGTCGCTATATAGTTGCCGATCGCGTATCGATCGTTGATGTCTCATCGGAGAGCTTGGCGGGACATATAACGGACGAGGACCTTTCAAAAATTGGAATCCCAGAGGGCGCTCTGCTCTTCTGCATGCCTCGCAAACGAATCTCCTCAGAGGGCAATGACTTCCTGATAACTCCCGTTGACACCGCAGCCCTGGCTCTCGAAATGAAAAATACGTGGGGAGAGCAAATTGATAAGGCGAACTACGACCTTCGTCGCTTTGCTGAGGGATCTGTTCAGTTTCCGGACGAGGTAGATGATTCGATAATTCTTACTGAAGCGGGACTTCGAGATGCCGTGTCCTTTACGAAGGGATGTTACGTAGGACAGGAGGTTATTGAGCGTAGCGACGCGATTGGAAAGCTTCCACGAACGATGGAGCGGGTGGTATTCAAAGGCGGGAGTGAGATCGTCCCAGACGCTCGTATAGTATCCGTCGGAGGGCAGCCGCTTGGAAAAGTGGTCTCTGTATTTCCGGACGCTACAAGGGGCAATACCTGCGCTTTTTGTCTGCTTAAGTCGGGCGCGTACGTCGCGGGCGATTCAGTTCAGTGTAACGGAGTGAGTGGCGAGATTCTTTCAAAGGAGCAAAGAACTGTATGACCAAGACAATTTTGGACCGCG
>CAIXKI010000104.1 GCA_903920005.1 uncultured delta proteobacterium | reverse complement strand
CTCCCCGCACTCGTGACCGCAGGCACCCGGCTCTCCCTGAAGCCTGACCTGAATCCCTATCCGTACTTCTCACTAATTCCAACACACCCACTAGCCGCACCTCCCCGAACAAGCCTGTATGCTCAGGCGCTACACGTGGGAAAAGGCAAAGGATAAGCTCCAACACTACAGGAGACGTTCCCCCGAAGCCTCGCCCCTCTACCAGATCGTCTACCACTCTCGGGATGACCTCTCCGTCCAGTGGGAGGCACAGTTCCAGCATCAGTATGGGTGCTTGCGCGATGAGGTGTTGAAGACCCTCGACGAATACCTTAATTGCGGCATCCTCGCTCACGGAGCTGCTCGGGTGTATTGTGATGGATGCAAGCACTCGCTTCTTATCGCGTTCTCCTGTAAACGCCGGGGGGTATGTCCCTCTTGCGGAGCTAAGAGAGCGGTAAAGTTCGCAGAACACATCTACAGCGAAGTTATCGAAGACGTCCCCCATCGCCACACCGTCTTCACCATCCCAAAACGCTTGAGAGTCTTCTTTAAGTACGACCGCAAGCTCAACACCATACTCTTTCGTGCCGCTTGGGGAGCGCTCTCTGAGGTGCTCGGAATTATAAAGGGGACGCTACCCTTTTTGCTCCGCCTCTTCGGCGGTTCTCCCGCCTTTCACCCGCAGATACAGGAAAAGGGTAGCGTCCCCTTTTTCCTGATTAGTTAATCGGAAGATCAACTATGTCACGAGAGCTAGATGAGGTTATCAAAATGATCGAGCGCGAACTGGTCCGGTCCGGACCGGGTCGATGCGCAATTTCTAAAGCTAGGAACTCTAGGCTGGAGACTGTAAGGGAATACTTACTATCCAAGGGCTTCCCGGCTACTCAGCAGGAGAGACATGAGCTATCTCTTCATCCCTGGTATTTTCAGGAGGTGAATTATGATGACCTAGATATCTACTCGATTGCGGGGAATGCAGGACATTTAACCAGTGTCTACGAGATAGATCTTGCTGTTCAAACAGGGGGTTTTACGAGAGCTGATGTACCGCAGGAAACATTTGAGCAGTATGTATCTCAGAGAGGTGCTGCGATAGCTTATTGGAGGGAGAAGAGTAGTAAGCAGGAGGATATCTTTAAGCAGTATGCTTCTCAGATAAGTGCCGCGGCAGATTATCGGAGGAAGAAAAGAAGTAAGCAGGAGAGAAGGGAGAGTGTCTTTCGGAAGATTATTTATTTCTACAAGAGACAGATAAATATTAGTCGAATCAATGAGTACTTTTGGAGGCTTTCTAAGCGATTTGTAAGGACCGACTCTACTATGCCCAATGCCACTCTTGCGCCGGTAAGGGATGAGAGAATCGTCCCGGGAGTGGAGGTCGATAGCTCTAAGATGGTTGTATCTTTGCTACCTTTGAGACAATTAGTGATCTTTCCCGGGCAGGAGATCCCATTGTTTGTTGCTAGACCTAAGTCTGTTCGCGCAATTGAGGAATCTCAGGTAAGAGGAACACGAGTTCTTCTTTCTATGCAAATGGATTCTAGCCAGGGAGATCCGGGGCCTCGCGACGTATGTCAGATCGGGACTCTTGGCCGAGTTATTCAGCTTGTCAGAATGCCAGATGGGGCTATAAAGGCCTTAGTCGAGGGACAGGCTAGGGCGCATATAAAGCGTTATATCTCTGAGGATGATTTTATCGCCATTGAGGTTGAAGAGTTAATTACGTCAATCGAGGCCACGACTGAATTAGATGAGCTAGTCAGTTCGCTTAGGTCATATATAGCTAAGGAGGTGAATATTCGTCCGGAAGTTAGGGAGCAGATTAAAATAATTGAGGATCCAGCGCTCTTAGCTGATATGGCAGCCATACAGCTTAGACTTGGCTGGCATGAGTGTCAGAAGATATTGGAGTTGGTTGATCTAAAGGAGCGTTTAGCGAAGATATTGAGCTATTTGCAACCAAATATTTAGAATCTCTGACACGATTATTATCCGAAAGTATCGAGAAGCGTGGCTTAAGCGTACAACGTAAAGAACAGCCAAGTCACCATTCTCCGATATCGACCTGAAAGCCATCACGCTAGCCTTCGCCGAAAGGGTGCTCGCTCAACTCCATAAACGCGAACTCATCACCGATGATGTCATCGCTCAGATCCTCGCTCAGGAGCACACAGGATTCTCGGTCTGGCCTCGGCCGTGAGCGTTCGACCGAGCTCACGCCGAGGTCTCGGCCGAACGGTTGGGGGAGCCCTTTCACGATAAAGAGAGCCAGCAGTTCGTAGCACGCTACATCGAGCGTGCCCCTCTATCCCTCGAAAAACTCTCCATCCAAGACGACATCATCAGCTATAACACCAGTAACAACACCACTCATGAATTCGATACTCTTGAGTTCCTGGCTACTCTCTCAGCGCATGTGCCGAAACCCTACGAGTCCTTGACGAGATATCTAGGAAGGTACTCCTGTCGCAGGCGTGGTGAGCGCGCAAAACAAGCCGCTCTTGCCACTACTGAAACCGAGAGCCAGGAAGCAGATCCCCTACCCGACCGCCCCACAAGCTCTTGGGCAGCCTGCATCAAACGCATCTACGAGATAGACCCCCTTGAAAAAAGGGGACGCTACCTTTTTACTTGGGCGCTACGACCCGGGCAGCTCTTGGCATGTTGCTATAATCGCCTGCGGAAAAAAGGGGACGCTACCTTTTTACTTGGGCGCTACGACCCGGGCAGCTCTTGGCATGCTGCTATAATCGCCTGCAGGGATGAATAGTCGCGGGCACGGGAGGAGTGGACAGGACACAAAGGGAGCGTCCCCTTTTCTCGTGACTATCATGTCCTGAAAGCGGCCCACGAAAAGGCTCTTGAATTTGCGCAGTATCTCGATCGATCTACGGCCGCTAGAGCTGGTTCGGAGGAGGCGCTGTCGTTGACGAACACAGAGCAGTCTAATGTTCAACGGTTTGATCATCCGTTGGTAGGCCCTCTATGGATGCCCCATATAACACTCGGCTTTCATCATGGCCTCCCTGATTATACGGCTACTGACATTACGTGTGAGTGG
>CAIXKI010000103.1 GCA_903920005.1 uncultured delta proteobacterium | reverse complement strand
ATTGAATAAGTCGCTGAGAGGTCTCTTGGGCCAATGCTTTTTCTTGCTCTATCTGCTGGCGAAGTTTGTTCTCAGCGTCCCGTTCATTCGATAGTTGAGTTTCTAATACCCGAAGTGACCGACGCCTCTCGTCGTGTATAGCTTTTTTAACGGTGGAGATCTTAGCTTTGAGCTCAACCATGCTTGGGTACGCCGCGGTTACGCGGCTTCCAAGGGTCGCGTAGTCCGCTTCGGCTTGTTGGAGAGTAGATCGTAATTGTCGGACTAATTCATCATCTGTCACGGAGAGTTCATCTAACTTTCGTGTGCCTATCTCACTTAAGAGGCTTTCCGTTTTTATACGTCGTCCGGTAGCCTCCGCTAGAAGCCCGGAGAGGGATTCAATCTGTCGTGTGGTAACGACCTTCGCTCCATCTTCAGCAACTCCGTATAATTTATTTTTTGCCGCGTACGAGGATAGTTCGTTCTCGGCCGCCGATACCCGTGACTTTAGGTCACCTGCTTGTCGTTGCAGGAGGTTCAAATTAGCTGAAACTGCTTCCTGACGCTCCTTTTGAAGATGAAAGATAAATCCATTCGCGTGAGCGTTCGCTAATCGTTGAGACAACGCGGGACTTGCGGTTGTAACCTGAACTCCTACCAGATTCGTCTCGTGGACTGGGTTAATCTCGATTAAGTCAAGATATCGGTTAATAATGGCGGGCTTTATCGTGAAGAGTGGATCCGAGCTTTTTACCGACGGTAGCTTTTGAGGCTCCCATATCGCTGCCGCGACAGATGTCGTGATATTCGCCAAAGGCGACCGACGTGATTCTAAGTATTCGTTAAACTCCTCGGCGACATTATCCTTCGATAGCACCTCGTCTCCGAGGCTCGCTAGTTTGAGTTTTGCGACAGTCGTTTTCTGATATTCGATACGACGGGTGTCATTCCCGAAAAGTGTTTCGGATTGCACGTTCGACAGAACTGGCGCGTATCCTTTCAGTTCAAGGATGGTCTCTGCTGTATAGAGTGGGGGTGTGAAGATGCAATAGAGGATAGCGATGCCTGTAGAGACCGCCGTACACGAAGCGATTAGGTAGGTGTGTTTGCGGAATATTCTCAAGTAATCTGACAAAGTGTGGGTTTCTTCCTGTAATGGCAGTGCCATCAGACGATTTTGTTCCCAGTGGTCTCTCGGTATTCCTGGACTATAATCCGGAGCCTCTGGAAGTAGCTTATTGTTGTGCATAGGAGATCATCTCTACGTTAGAAGGGTCAATCTGTTGGTTACTGAACTCTCTTGTTGACGCTGAATCCACTAAAGATTCCGTTAAGAGTCGCGACGACCTGTCGTTCAAGGAAGCGGCCTGGCTCGCTTGGAACTCTTATGAGATCGCCCGGACGGAGGCGAATGTCGCTCCCGCCTCGCAGCCCCACCTCTTCGAGGTCTATTGAGGCGAGAGCCTTTCGCCCGTTTCCGATCTCGCGGATTACCTCCACCTTTTTGACATCGGCGGAATAGGTAAAGCCACCAGCTGCCGCGATGGCGCTCATGACCGATGCCTGTGACGTTATTTTATAAGAACCGGGCTTCTCCACTTCACCGTCGACTTCGTATGAGCCGGCTTCGGGGATAACAACGGTGTCACCGGCCAGAAGGGGTACGAGAACCGGTCGCTGGTCAAGTCGGCCCATGAGGTCGTCAATTTCAATTTCGACCCCGCTCGCGCCTTGCATAATGGACGGTGCCGCGTGAGTACCTTGAGGATGGGACGCCTTAGGGGAGGGGAGTAAGATGAGTCTGGTGCTGGCTATCGGGTTCCGTCCCCCGGCTTCAGAGATTAGCTCTGTAAGGAGTTGTCCGTTGTGTCGAAGGGGATACATGCCGGGGCGTGAGACCTCCCCAATTACGGAGACGCGGTTGGCCTGATACGTCTTCACAGCCACATCGACCTTAGGATTTTTTATGAAACGGGAGTAGGCGGAGCTTAGGTGGGTGCGGAGCATCCCGGGGTCCTGTCCCATTACCGGCGTCTCCCCGACAAGTGGAAGGGTAATCGTTCCTGCGGGAGATATCTCGGTAGTCGTCTGAAGGTCGTTAAAGCCGAATACGTTTATTTGTACTATATCTCCAGGTCCGATCGCATAGCCTGATTGCCCCTGTACGGGGGCGAGGAGGTGTGATCTTTCCGCGATGAGTGTATCCAACCGACTCTTTAAATTTCTCTCGTACTCGTGGAATTCTTGTTCGGTGCCTAAAGGAGCCCCGTTTTCTGCGGTACTGCTCGACCGCTTTTGAATCTCTTCTCGAGAAGGTGTGTACCTAAGGCATCCAGAGGTGCCGACGAGAATGGCTAGCAGGATATGGAATAGGGCGGCACGGGAGGGGCGTTTTGTAGTTAACATGGTGTCGCATCATGGGCCCTTCGTCTTGTTGTGGCGCTGATTAAGGTCATTAGGCGGTAAGACATCTAGCGTTATTTTACCTCAATCTTGAGGGTATAAGGGTACGTTGCATTCCCGCTAATTTCCCTTCACAATACGCGGCGGGGTCGTCATAAGGGGTTCTATTCCATGAAAAGAGTATTGGTCACTGGAGCGGCAGGATTTATCGGTTCTCACGTTTCTGAGGAGCTCCTTCGTCGAGGAGACACCGTTGTTGGTATTGATAACGTCAATGACTATTACGCGACCGAGTCTAAGCGGCGGAACATAGCCCTGCTGGAAAAGATGCCAGGATTTCATTTCGTAGAAGGAGAGATAGAGAACAGCGATCTTCTGGAAGATAGTTTCAGGAAACACGGGATAACCCACGTAGCTCACCTTGCCGCGCGTGCTGGAGTTCGTCCATCTATTGAGGACCCCTTCATTTATTCAAGGAGCAACGTTCACGGGACTCTTACTGTATTAGAGGTGGCCCGAAAGTTCGGAGTGGAGAATACGGTAGTGACCTCCTCGTCCTCTGTGTACGGAAACTCTCAGCGTGTCCCGTTTAAAGAGGATGATTCCGCAACTGATCAGCCAATCTCTCCGTATGCCGCGACAAAAAAGGCTACGGAAGTCCTCAGCCATACCTATCACCACCTCTATGCTATGAACATCAATGTGGTGCGGCCATTTACGGTATACGGGCCCCGTGGACGTCCTGATATGGCTCCGTGGCTGTTCCTGGCTGCCGCCAGAAACGGTACTCCTATCAAGAAATTTGGAAATGGAGAGACGCGCCGCGACTACACCTTTGTTGGTGATTTTGTAACGGGATTTATCGCGGCGATTGATCGACCCCTCGGTTTCGAAATTTTCAACCTTGGCAATTCAGCTACGGTCAGCCTGAATGAAGCGCTTGATATCGTTAGTAGGATTACGGGAAAAGAGTTGATCATCGAACAGCATTCCGCGCAGCCTGGAGATGTCGAGATAACCAATGCCGATATCTCAAAGGCACGGAGGCTGCTCGAATATGCTCCAAAGACCTCCTTCGAAGACGGTATGCGTACATTCAATGAATGGTACGGATTGAATGTAAACGGCTAACACGGTGGCGAGCGGTAGCTTTCAGCCGCGAAATTCGATAGCGTTGTCCGATCCCGCGCCGATGCTGTCGGAGGACATTGTACCTTCGTTAGAGGGGCCAAAATACCCACTCTATCTAAGACTCAAATCGCCAAGGGGCGCCGGGTAGCGAGTACCTCCCCGGTGCTTTTTCGCTTCTAGGCGCGGTTCTTCCAAACTATCGAGCTCCCCCCCGACGGAAACCTTTTTTACCACCCCGTTATCGCCGAATTCGTTCCACTGCTAGTGAACGCTTGTGTAGCCAGTTCTCAAGGTTTGTATATCCGTCTTTGTTAGAGTCCCCGAATGGATTGCGTGGGATTCGCAATCCCCGGTGAGTCGCACGCCTCGGTGAGGGTCTTCCTGCCGCGCGACTGCACCCCTCTATGCAATCTTTGATATCTCCGGTTCCCTGCCGTACATCTTGGATGATTCTGCGGTCGATAGAGCCGCGCTGGTTTGGACGGGATCCGGCTCTGGAGAGGACTCCTTCGTACGATGCAAAGGCGCTTTGAATATTCATACCAGAAGACTGTATGGGCGGGGTGGAGGTCGAGACATACCGACTTGTGCTGGTTGAAGCAAATGGTTGGGGTGCTATGGTATCGCGCTCAAATATGCTCGTGTTCGCGTTTATTCTTTTGCCGTAAATCGGCCAGAGTCTCGCGCTTGTCTGGCTCGGTTTATAGACGTTTCCAATAAAGGTGAGAGCGAGTGGGGGCTCTAGCTCGTCATAACTTGAGGTGTTACATAAGGACCAGCCGCCGTTCGGGCCCCATCCATACACGACGTTGTTAATGAATTCGGTCGATGTTCCCGGTTTCAGATACGGGTTTCGTTCTTCGTTAAACGCAAGAAGATTTTTTGTGACGGTGATACGTTTGCTGTTGTCTCCGATCATGAGCCCCTTGCTGTGTGGACCTTTCGGGTGGATTGAGCGGTGTAATCCCTCGGCGATGATGGAGTTCGTAATAGTAACATCCCGGGTAGAGGGGTATGCAGTCGAAATGTTTTCATCTATCGCCCATGTGAGGGACAGGTGATCTATCACGACGTTGTAAGCGGAATTCGGTGCAGGGACGCCGATAGACACACCGTCCCGCTCCTCGGGTGGTTGTCCGCCACGCGCATCGCCTGGTCTAATCGCGAGGTGTTGTATCAAAACGTCGTGGGTAGCAACCACGATTCCCGCTCCCGTTAGGGTTATGCCCGGTGGAGGAGCCGTTTGTCCGGCGATTGTAATATAGGGGGACCTTATTCGAAGTGCCTCTTTGAGACGGATCTCGCCTCCACTTGAAAAGACGCATGTTCTAGGAGTTCTTCCTTCAATACATTCTCTTAGGGTACCACTACCATTGGGAGCGAGGCTTGAGATAACGTAGATGGCGGCCCGAGGGTGCTTTGAATGCCTACCACTCCCTGCGACGGTTTTGGTTCCGAAACCATAGACGCCCGGGACTATCGGGGGCGCTGCCGCGAACGCGGGCAGGGGAACACTCAAGGAGCTTAACAACGCAAGTACGCTGCTGGATATGATAAGCAGGAGAGATCGAAAGAGCATCAGGTGGATGATGCCCGTGGGGGCCGCAGTGGCCTATGATACAGGACAGGTGGGTGGCTCGTATCTTGTTACCCGACCGCCGAGAACTTTTTAATTTGTACGTTCTTGCCCATTATCTTCATGGTTTTAGTCTGCGTCGCAGTGGTGGTCTGCCCATCAAGTCGCTCTTGGATTAACTTCTGAGCGTTCGAAAAAGACGTATTGGCAATCGTCTTATCGGTTCCGCCGGCCGTGTTGTCCCAGAGTTTATCAGTTCTGTTATCAAGTTGGGCGACGCTAAAGGCTTTGTCTTTGATCGCCTTTGCCTCGTCTGCTGTGAGGAGTGTTGACTCTACGAAGAACTTCATTGAGTCATTAGCTGCCCGCTCGGAAGAGGCTATCTTCTCCCTAGAAGGTTTGTCGAAAGAGTTTAATTTATAGGTAGCCTTCCAGTCAGATGTGTACTGATCTCCATACTTATCCTTAATCTGTTGGAGTATCACAGCGGCATAAATTTCCTCCTCGCTCACTTTCTGGTCAGATTGTTTCTTTCCCAGCAAGCTCTGGAGAGTTTTGCCGAAGTCGGTGCTCGGTTCTTCGACTCTCCCGGGCCTTCTCCTGGAGTTTCGGCCAGTTGCCTCAATATTCTTCGAGGCTACCTTCTTTTCTACGTTCTCGGCAGGTCGTCTTGAGCGAGTTCTTGTAAGTTGTGTTTTCATAGGCTTGCACCAACCCTGGCATAGTACAGCTCAGTCTTTCCCGGAATGTCAGCAAGACGCGTACCAGCCTAAGTCTCAACCAGGAGTTCGCTTTCTAACGTTATTTTGAGCAGACGGAGACCTCGTCTGGAATGGTCGCGAGCATTTGGTTAAACGCTCGCTTCTGAGCGGGAACGAGTGCCTTGACCCTGGCAAGCCCTCTCGGGGTTTTGACGTTGAAGATCGAATCGAAGGTGCGTTTGACGAGAGCCTTGTCTACTTTTCTTGTGGCGCAGCGTATCGAGGCGCTCTGTACGGAGCACACATACGGGGCGGCCCCATACGAGTCGATGATGGCGCGGAAGCTCTTAAGGGACTTAGCACCTCTCGTATAATACGGTCCGCGGAAATCTCCTGTCGGCTTCCATGTTCCGCTTCGACCAGCTTCAACTGACTTGCTTGATAAATAGGTGATGGTACGAAGAGTTGTCTTAAATATCTTCTCT
>CAIXKI010000102.1 GCA_903920005.1 uncultured delta proteobacterium | reverse complement strand
TATTCATCCACCATCGACGTATTCACAAAGTAAACGCTCGTCGATATACCGGCCTGGGTGTTTACGTCGCCAGCGGTCGTCATGGTGCGAACACCTGTAAGGAATGTGGTCGCCTCAGTTGGAGCTGCTGGAGGGCTCCATCGAAGCTGTCCGATCGGAAGGGAGTGTTCGTCGATACAGGGAGCTGTCTTCCAAAACGGGAGAGAGAACGGCGTAAAGGATCCGACGTGACACACCGAGGGCTGCATACGGTAGAGCCAAGACCGTTCGTTCGTTCCTCGCGGCGCGGTGAAGGGGGAACCTGAAAGCTGCTCTGCGTACAGACCGTAGGCGCATTTTTGGGGCGAGTTCTGTCCGTACGGGAGCGCGCCGGGGAGCGCTTCCGTTTCGAAGTCATTACCAAAACCCGGCATATACCCTGGGATGATTGCGCTCTTCATGAAAGATTCCTCTTGAAACGATACCTCCCTATTGTAGCACTCAGGTGGCGCGTGGGCAGGGGTTGTTTTTCGGTGGGATTTGGGGGTGTTGGCGTGGGGAACTGTAGTCGGCGGGGCCTCGCCGGCAGTCACCGGACATTTTTCATGAACTTCCTACAACCTAGCACCCCGTTAGCCGTTGATACGCCACCGTGTGCGCGTCAGAGCAGGGAATCGTCATGCAATCCGGCGCGCTAAACAGTCCCCGCAAAATAGAGGGCACACACCTGCGGTGGATTTATCTGAATCACTATCCGCAACCTCTGCAATTTTCTTTCTCTGTAGGGGGGCTACTTCCCCCGCCTCCATCAGCAACTGCCCCCACACCCTGGTCCCACACCCTCGTACACCCTACCTTATCAAAACCATCCGAACTCTTCAGAGCCGCAACGCAAATCGGAATAGGGTGTACCAGGGGCTATAGCTCGGCATATCCTTGGTCATAAGCCGAGGAGGGCCGGTGTCATGCAAAAAAATTCGATTCGTACATTAATGTTGCTGGGAGCGTTAATTTTTTCAACTGCGTCAGTGAACGCAGATCCGCAGGCATCACCAGCCGCACCCCGGAATACCGCCACAACGGAACTTGACCCGGAGAAAATGGGTAAGCAGTTCGAGCAGCTGCTGCTGCAGATGGCAGCACCGGGCAAAGAAGCTGCCAAAAAGGTCTATGGCATCGATCTCGACGAGGAGTTCGTCGCCGCCCAGAAGAATGCTGCTGGTTCGGCAACACCGTCAGGCGATCCCGTCAAGGATGGAGAAAAAATACTCAAGGATGTCTTCGATCAGTCGACCGGCATCGCCGGAACAAGTATGAAGATTCTCGGCAAGATGGCGGAAGCGGATCTTACACAACTGGAGCAGGGTGATGGCCAGATAAAAATTGCTCCGCAGACAGAGAACGCGAGGAAGGCGGAAGAACTGGTCGGGCAGGGCACGCTCAAGGCGCTCGGTGGCGACAGCGCCGGATCGATCCCGCTCTTTCAGCAGGCTATTGCCCTTAATCCTGAATTTGGTACCGCCTGGTATAATCTCGCCTGCGCCTACGCACGGCAGGGTGCTGCCGACAAATTCATCGTTCCACTGCGCAGGGCGATCGCCATTGATGGTAAATATCGCGGCATGGCAGACCGTGACAGTGATTTTGATGCGGTCAGAAAATCGAAAGAGTATCTCTCTCTTGCAAAGTGATTTTTGAGGGCGAAGATTGTATAACGAGGGACTCCGTGGGACGACTATTCAGATCGTTGGTGAGCGCCTTGATTTCTTCAATGAATGCGGCCAAGAGTTCCGTTGCAGGATTTATGCCCCACACACCCTCGTCCCACACACCCTCGTACACCCTACCTTATCAAAACCGCCCGAACTCTTCAGAGCCGCAACGCAAATCGGAAATGATTTCAGCCGTCCTGCGATATCGACTACTTCAGCTGCTTTTGAAAAGTAGGGTGCACCAGGGGCTATAGGAGCGGGGGCGGAAGTCTTCTGGCCTTCGTTTCTTGAAGTGCCCGTTAATATCCGTCTCTTTCCTGAAATTCACCGATGGCCTGGGGCTTGTCGTCTCTCGTTCGAGCGAGTATCTCAAAAGAGATTCAACTCCCTCATTCGCCGCAGATGTTTCGGCCAGGACTCGACGGGAAAGAGGTCGATCGCCCTGAATGCTTCATGGACTCCCCCTTGACGCACAGTCTCGAGCGGGCTCAGAGCCTGAAAGCACTCCGTGCGCCACGAGTAAAACCGTTGCGCTGCCTGGTTGAGTACGTCAACGTGCTCTGTAACCGAGAGTTCTGGTAGCATTTTGGAGAATGAATTGAGCCAGAAGCCACGCATGAGTTTTGGGTAGTCGTACAGAGCTTTTCGACCCCGTTCGTTCAAGGCAGATTGACGCCCCCGGTTCCAATCAGCGGAGAGACCAAACGACAGAAACTCAGCTCTGCATCCGAACATAAAGGAGCTCTCACAGCAGGCCACGACGCTCTCCACTGTTTGTGGGGTTTCGAGGAACTCTGGTGAGCTTGCTAAGCAATCTCGGACCCTCTGTGCAGCATGTTCTCGCTCGTGAATCAAAAGGCTTCGAAAGTCCTTTTGATAAGAGAGTTTCCAGGCTGTTTCGGGCCATGCCGGTACGGCCACTACGAGGGTGGGTTCACCGCCGATAGCGACGGCCGCGAGGAACCCGCCACATCCAGGAGATCCAACCCCCATGATTCGCTCTTCTACCGCTCTCCACGCTTCTCTGGTTCTACACGCAACAACGAGGGTCGGGCCGGTCGGGATGATGGAGATATCTGGCACAACTCGGTTATGCATCAGGTCGGCCGCTATCTTTTCAGGGCCTAATCTTTGATAAAGCTCCCGAACACAACGACTCTCTCGTTCGTAATACAAGAGGAGGTCGTCAACCGCCTGAGCGAGGCCTGTTGGGAGTGTGCACGAGATGTACGTGGCGCTGTGCGGTCGCGCAAGGGTCTCAGAGCGACACAGTTCTATGTCGATTGCGTTGATGCGTCGTCCGAGCTCGAATGCCTCGGCATAGAGGGCTCTGTGTCGCTGGTCTCTGTCGAGGTTTCTCTCTCGTGCTGATGTCACGATACCCCGGAAGTGGTCGTAGAGGCTATCTTGGATGCGCGTATTTATCGAGGCGAGCTCCTGATGTTTATCTCCCCACCTCTGCGAGAGTGAGCCCCAGTTGGTCTGATCGACTGTCGTCGGGGTGGCAGGCTGCGACGATAGTGGTGTGTCGCTGTGCATCCTCCGTTCGAGCGGGGTAGTGGTCGCGTTCGAAAAGAATTCGGGAAGTAGGTGACTTCGAGGAAACGCCTTTATCGACTCCGACTTTGTCTGGACCCAAGCTCGCACCTCTTCAACCGTAATCTGAAACTCACCGATGTGCGGAATTTGTGAGACGATCTCGCTGGTATAATCTCCATACAATTGAAACGCCGTACGAGATGCGTATCCACTCTCACACGGGATGGCCTCGTATCCGTCGGTACCGGGGGGATACACGTAATTGAGGATATTGAGCGCAAGCTCCTGTGCACTCGATCCTCGATAGCCCCAAGAGAACCCCTCCGATGAGTGGTTCGTTACTGATCGTGGGACATCGGTGATTCTCTCCTCCCTCCAGCTGCGAGGAGAGGTCTCGACCCGAAAATGGAAGACGTTTGGATCACCCTCCTTAGGGGTGGGCGGCGCTACGAAGGATCGCGGGGGCTCAGCGTGGAGACGCGGAGCCCTGGGTAGGGAAGTTACGTCTGTATACATCTCAGATTGTTATGGCGAGCCGAGCTTTACCTGTCGCCCAACGGATAAGCATGTGAAGGAAGTGCGTGGGCCCTTCCTGTTGGGCACGCCAATCGCGGTAAGACGTTGAAAGCAAGGCTCTCCCTAGTGCCTCTCCCTAGTGCATAGTACTTCTGAAAGCAACAGATCCGCACACCTAGAACCTAGTCTAAGGAGTCACCTCTCGGCTAGTACCGTGTACCTTCACAAGCCGTTAAACCATGCGAAATTCGGCTCACAAATCGAATAGTTAGCTAGCACTGAAAAGGTAGCACTGAAAAGGTACAGGGTACCCACGGCCATTAAGTTAGGGAGCATGGGCAGTACAGACGCACTATGGATAGGCTTAATTTCGGGGCATCTAAACACCACTTGTATCAGCTTGAGTCCTTAACCTAATGGCCGTGAGGGTGTACCAGGGGTTAGGGACTCCGGGAAACTTATCCCCATTTTCGGCGATAGGCTAGTTGGAGAATCTATGACTGACCATTCCCTTCTTCCATTGAATGTGGAGAATCTTATCTACCTTGTTCGCGGCCACAAAGTCATGCTGGACGAGGACTTAGCTCGGCTTTACGACGTTGAGACGAGAATTCTAACCCGCGCCGTGAGGCGTAATGGTGATCGCTTTCCGCCTGACTTCATGTTTCAGCTGTCAGATAAGGAGGTTTCAAACTTGAGATCCCAAATTGGGATCTCAAGTTCTTCTTATGGCGGACGCCGTTACCGCCCCCTGGTTTTCACCGAACAGGGCATTGCAATGCTATCCACCGTTTTACGAAGCAAGAACGCCGTACGGGTAAACATCGAAATCATGCGCGCCTTCGTAAAACTTCGCGCATTCATTTCGTCAAATCAGGAGCTCGCTCGTAAACTTGCGGAACTCGAACAGCGCTATGATCGGCAGTTCAAGGTAGTTTTTGATGCTATTCGCGAGCTAATGTCGCCGACAGACCCGCCGAAGAAGAGGAGAATCGGCTTCGGAGGTGGCGAGGATGCATAACGTCGACTAATCGGCGAAGCGTCGCGCATTTTCTCTCTGTACCCGGGCTACTAGATTTTTGCGATCTCCGGTTCGCAGCGGATACGTGTATCTAGAGTCTCCTTTATGGAGATTTTCACTGCTTTTGCCGGAGAGCTTGAGCGTTCCATCGCATGGGGGTCCGGGGGCTTTACTACCCTTGGTGGTGAGGTAGCCCGGGTACAGAGAAATAGAAGCGCCTTAGCCTCCCTCTCCAACATCATCGACGTGCTCACTCTGGTTCGAAAGCCGCTCCTCATCACTAACCACCGTAAGGACAATTTTTAGGTCGGGTCGCTCCTCATATAGCTTATCAAGCTCGGCGCGCTCCTCTGCCGTCGGAGCTCGGCTCACCTCCGCTCCGATATATTTCACGGATGGATTAGCGCACAGCTCTAGTATACCGCCCACCGTAACTCCGGGCCCCTTCACCACGACAGTCCGCAGAGACGGAGCCTGCGCGATCATCGCCAGCGCCTCATCATCAACTCCGGCGTTATTGAGACTTAGAATTTTCAGCTCGTGATACCGCCGCAACCACGTGAAGCTCTCTAGCTTCAATCGAACATCCGTGATCTCTAAATCTTCCACGGTATCTCGGGGAAGACACCCTAAAAAACTGCCATCTACCACCCCGCCCACAACTTCAACACTCCGTACCGATGTCTTGAACAAGCCGATCAGATCTCGGTCTCGGATTGACGGATTGCGAACCAGGGAGAACTCTTTTAGGCCCGCTATCTGATCAAAGGGAATCGCCCTACATTGCTCAGCCGTCATCGAAGTAGCGTTACCCTCGGGATCAACACGAGGCTTAATACGGAGCGCGTTTGGAACCTGAATTCCAACAAGGCAAAGAAAGGGATTAGTAGAGTCGGCGATCTCTAGGGTCGCTGAGCACTCATTCAGATCGAGCTTTAATGACTCTAAGCCCCTTAAGCCTGTTTCCGCGCCCGAGGCGACGCCGGCCGATAAAGCGACACCGACCACGAGTGAGCCAATCCCAGGGCTATATAAGCAGCGCCGCTGCTCTTCGTTGTGTTTTGCGCTTAGAACACCAGGAACGAACATCACCGCTACCTCCCTAGACCAGCCGCTGCACCATCATTACCCAGAAGCTGCCAGCGGGCATCAACGCAGTCCATGCTTATTGCATACGCCGATACTAGAGATGGCTGATGGCGACTCGTGGCTACTACGCCGCCTTAATTACAGCATTCTCTAAGGAACACTTACTTGTGAGTAAAGCCCTATCCATATTCGGGACCTCATACTACTTGTGCGCATGTAGCGACTTATCACTTTTGTACGAGGGTTATGATTTCAGTTCTCAGTCTGAGGGTTGAGGCGTTCCCACCTACGCTCTAACGAGCTACGGCGGGCAAGCCGCTTGCCAGTCCACCGTAGCTCCCCGGGAGTCTAGGTGGAAGTCTTCTGGCCTTCGTTTCTCAAGTCCCCGTTACCAACAGTGAGAAATTCCCCGATGGCCCCGGGGCTTGTCGTCTCTCGTTCGAGCGAGTAAACGACGCTATTATTTCACGGTCCTCAAAGTCGATCGTAACACAGTAATCAACGCTATGTCTCTTTAGTCGGCCCGATGGGTTATACTGGTGGATCTTGTGAGTATTTTGCTGTATCAAAAAATGGGCCGTAAGCTCAACGGGGTTCGTGTATCTAGGACACAAGTAGATTCCGTATCGAGGAATAGAAGACTACCTATCCTTTACACGAACCTACAATTGAGCCAGACGCGTCCGTTAATGGATAATTGAGGTACCCCACATGAGCGATATGAGACCAGCACAAGGCGCAACAGGCGCTTACAAGGCCCCCCTCGAAGAGGATCTCCCAAGACTCGCATCCACATCTCGGGCCCTTCTCGAGCAGCGTCCAGACCTCAAAAACATTCCGAGACACGCTCTCGCGGAACTTACACTCCAGCAGATAGTGCGTGATAACCTTGATATCGGCGTATTAAGCTCCTTCTCCCCAGCGTGCCGTCGCTTTCGAGAGATCCTGAGTATCATTCCTGACCAAGCCGCTCAACGAGTACTCGGAGCCAAAGAGATCTCTTACAACCCATCAAACGCACTACCAGCAGCTCTAGCGGGGCTATCCCTCTCCCCCGGTTGCAGAGCCATAGCAGCGGAACAGCTCCTAGCACTAACAGATGAAGCATCCAGGGAGTTCTCTGTCCAGATAGCTCGTTTTCTCTCTGTTTCTCTCTGTAACAG
>CAIXKI010000101.1 GCA_903920005.1 uncultured delta proteobacterium | reverse complement strand
CCGGTCAGCTTTCGTGGCGCGCGGGTTGGAACGGTCAAGGACGTGTCGATTGTGTACAAGGCGGATCGAGACGAGTTAATCATTCCCGTTTTGTTGGAGCTTGATGCTGATTCAGTGCAAGGGCTTAATGCGATCGATCCTAAGAAAGAGGGATCGTCCGAAGGGAAATTAGTATCGCGCTTGATTGAAAAGGGGCTTCGCGCGCGCTTAGGTCTCGATAGTGTCGTGACGGGACAGCTTTTCGTGCAGCTCGATTTTATGCCTAACGTTCCGATGCGCTTGATGGCCGCTGATGATGAAGATTATATCGAGATACCGACCGCGCCGTCGCCACTTGAGAAGTTGCAGCAAACGCTTGAGGAGATACCTTTCGATGAGCTGGCAAGAAAAACGGTTAACGCCATCGAAAAAATTGAGCAGCTTCTCTCGTCGCCAGATGTGCAGAACTCATTCCATAACCTGGATGGGCTCCTTGTTGAGCTGAAGGCGGTAGTAAGTAATATCGACACTCGAAGCGATGGCCTATCGAAGGACTTGAAGGGCGCATCGGCGGAGCTCACGAAGACCCTTGAGGCGGTCCAAAAGACCCTCGCGCACGGCGATCCGCTGCTGGATAGGACCTCGTCCGCGCTTGATGAGATATCAAGTTCCGCGCAGGCCCTGCGCCGATTGGCAGATTACCTTGAACAGCATCCCGAGACCCTGTTGAGAGGAAAAAAGTAAGGCCCTTTATGAGATATCCCCATAGTTCGGTGTTCATGGTGCTCGTTCTTTTATTGGCTGGATGTTTTCGTTCCCCAGCTGCTCGGTTTTATTCGCTGATTGCGGAACCTCAGGTTGAGGCGAGCCCTCCGCTCCTATCGGATGGAGTGCGCCTTGAGGTTTCCTCGATTATCTTTCCGAAGTATCTTGATGATCCGCGCATGGTGGTCCGCATGGGCACTAATGAGCTACGGCGAGATGAGTATGAGCGCTGGATTGAAGCTCCTCGGATTAACTTTAGAGACGCCCTCCTGAAGCGCCTCTCTGAAGATCTAAAAAGCGCTAACGTCTTTTCGTCGGATAACTATTCGCAACGACGGGGTACCCAATTACTCCAAGTTGAGGTGTTACAGTTTGATGTGACCGAAGAGGGAAAGGCGCTGCTTCAGGTTCGATGGGCTATCGGTGCTAATCGAGATGTGATCGCAACTGGCCCCCTTACGGTGTCTGAATTTTCAGGTAACGCCGAGGGGAGTTCTGGAGGGGACCACGTCGCGGCTCTTAGTAAGCTGCTCAGAGAGTTCTCGCAAGTTGTGGCGCAGGCAGTGTTGTTGAAGCGATGATGGCGCTCGTCTGAAGCGGCCCTCCGCCGGGCCCTCGTTAAAATAACGATACCTAATGTGGTCTGGTTTTGTTCCGCCAGGTTTTTGGTGAGCCTTCCCGAGTCCGGGCACCGAGAGCCTGTTCCTCTTTACTTAGCGTGTGTAACGGTCATGTATACCCATACCGTGTTCTTTCAGTTGCTTAGCCCACTTCGTTCACGGTGTCGCGATCCCTATACAACTCTGCCGGCCGCTTTGCCCATAATTAGAGGGTGAATTGGCGTACCAACGAGAGGGGGCCGTATGACGCAGGGACCGCAATCAGATGTCAACATTTTGGGAAAGATGGCGGTCAGCGATCGCCAACTCACCGCATTTCTTGGAGGGCGCGCACGGTCAGTCCTCGAGATTTCACCGTTCCAGGCTTGTCTTCTCGCGCACCTTGCGGATTCTGAAGGGAACCATTTCGCCCGTGGATATCTTCATCCCGAGGTTTCAGTAACCCTATCACGACCCAAAGGTACTCATAATTCGCGGGAGTTTATCAAAGCCGATCTACGAGGCGAACACGGAATAGACCAGGGCACTTTTTATGTAAACACACGCTCCGGCGAGTTCGTTTTTAAGGGGGCTAAGGATGGGTCGGATTTTACGACCGCGACCGATGCGCTATTCAGCCAGAGGAAACAAGCATTCCTATTCAATAATACGTCTTCCAGCTACCTTGAAGACGAAACGCTTGAGCACGTGCAGTATATCATAAACTTTTTGCAAAAATTTCCTGACCAGCAATTTAGTTGGGGTGACCAGTCGCTCCGTCTATTCGTGGAGTCCACCGGAACGGATTCATTGCCGTGCTTCCATGCGATCCTTTTTCATAGAGATGGAAGGTCATCGGTGACTCACATTAATCCCACGAACGGAGATTATCTTCACATAGGAACGCTTCCCCCTGAAGAGCTTACAATGGGACTCGCGTTCATGATGGAGCTCTATCAGGTGAAGATATTTGAGCTAGAGGGGCGAGTGATGGTCAAAGATATCGCCGAGCTCAGTTCGAACGATGCTAAGGCTGGAGATCGACTTGAGCGTTTACGGCCGGAACTGGTCAGCGATCTGCACACCTTCATGACGGATGGCAGCGCGAGTAGATTCGGTAAAGGCCTAGGAGACTTAAAGCAACACTTGATGATGTGCATGGTCGCGCCTAAGGGCTTTCCGGCGCTTATGAGATATCTCAAGGATCATGAAAAAGTAGCTACGATTGATGATACAACCGAGTTGGTTGAGCGCCTGCTGGCAGAAGGGTTATCAACATTTTCTCAGGAGGATCTCCTCAACCTCCTGTCAAAGCCTGATGAGATCGTCGCTCGAGTGTCACCCGTCGACCTGCGCCTCTGGGGAATGTCGGATCCACACAACCCGTGGAGCCCGTTTGTTCATCTGCGCGAGGAGTGAGTAGCGCCGCTAACCTGCTAATGATCGCTTTTCATCACCTTTTAGTTGATTGCTTCATCTGATCGCGCTGCTATGGTAGGGGCAATCATGAAGATAATTTTCTCTACCTTTCTCTGCATTTTGGGTGCCTTTTCGACCGGCTGCGTTGCCCGTCCCGCGCATATATCTTTCAATCCAATTCCATACGACATGAGGATTTCAAGCGATATCGCGTCAAGGCTCTCGGTTCAACCGATGACCGGGGATTGGGTTGAACACATGACAAAAGCTGGGGTCGTGGCTGCCGTGATGATTCAATACGAATCTGATGATGGTAAGAAACATGGCTTCGCGGCGGTCTACTATACGCCTCAAGAGAGATTTGATGCCGCAAAGAATCCCAACGAACCTCCAATGTTTGGGGAAGAGGTTTCAAGGAGTAACGGTTTCGTCCTCAGTGTAGCAGGACCGCACGACACCATATTCGAACCGCTCACTTCAGATGGGAAAAATATTGTGCGTCTCTCTGAGGGGCTCTCAACAGCAGATACATACGTTGAACGTAGGTAAGGTGGAGGACCTCGCCTTTCTCCTCGGTGAATAGGGGTTGCGCCGTCTAGGCGTCGTTGTCGCGTTGTTCGGTTGCTACGGGGAATTGAGAGCCGAGAACTTCCAGCGAGGCAAAGGGAAAGGGCTTCTTTTATCAACGCGATGCCTACGAGACTTCAAAGGAGCAGCTGGATGTTATACGCGATGTCTTCGGAACTAGCTCTTCCGCGCTGGGTGACGTTAATTATATGAAGAACACGATCTCAGACATCTTCCATTAAGATGTGTTGGGTAAATTTCCGAAGACACAAAAGAAGAGGATGTATGAAAAATACACAGCTATTTTCGATCATAACAGTGGGCATTGTGTTCTTAATTGCATCATCAAACGCGATGGCCGCAGAGGGGTGTAAAGGAAAAAAGAAGGATTGCCGCTCGGATACGGAGAAATTCGCGGATGACTATCGAAACAGGGAAGACCAAGGGGATACTGCCCTGGCGCATCAATATCAACCGTGCCGGGATGGCGGACGGTGCGGTTATTTGGGGGTATGGCTATGGTAACGGCGGGTATTACGGTGGCTCTTCGGGGGCCTCTTCGCCAGGATGGTCACGTAGCTATTGGCGGGGATAGCGATATTCCGACGACGGGATATCACTATTATCGGGGACGGTAATGGCTCCGCCGTATAAGAGGATGTTTCCACTGGCTTTAATCGCTCAAGCCCCCGGTCCCCTTAAATCTTTAGAAACAAGAGAGGGCCCCGCCTGCATGGGAATTTATCCCCAACAAAGCGTTGTAAGCTCAAGGTGGTGCGAATATCGGGCGACTTTAAACTTCAAAGGATCGCGATATGGGGCGCTTTCGAAATCAATTTTTTGCTATCGTCATTTTGCTATGGGGAGTATCCGTAGCTCACGGTCAAGGGGTGCCTTTAGCCACAAGTCCAGTGCCTAGGACCGGGAATCAGGGAGTACCCGTCCCGCCAGTGTTGCAAACAACAGATCGGATAATTGAGAGCGTAGGGAAAACAGCGAGGGATATCTTTGACCGTCTCCCTCAAGGGCAGGTGCCAACTGTAAGCCTTCCAGGCCAACCGATGCCGTTCGCTGATTTTGAGCCCAAGGTGAAAAATCCGAAACAGTATACTCAGCAACAGTTAAACTATTTTAGCAGTTACTGGTTAAGAGCTTATAACTGTTATCTTATCTTATTTCAGTGGCTAAATGCCTGCTTGTCGGAGGCGGAGATGCGGTACCGAGAGAATTCGGTGTTTCCCGGGGCTGAAACCGGATACTTACGAGAACAATGGGTTTGTTCTGAAGCTTTTAAAGCAACGTACAAGAACTCCTGTATTCCGATTCCATATAATTTGGGCCAGAGCTCTCAGGGACCTTTGAGGTAGATCTCCACACTTTCGCACTCCATTCCTTCTCTCAGATAGCGCGAGGTAGATGACTGTTTTTTT
>CAIXKI010000100.1 GCA_903920005.1 uncultured delta proteobacterium | reverse complement strand
TGTACTTTCATCGCGTTCGCCCCTACATTCACGGGTGGAAGAACAATCCATCCCTTCCCAACGGGCTCATCTATGAAGGCGTTCAAGAATACGGAGGTGTGGGTCAGTTCTTCCGAGGCGAGACCGGAGCTCAGAGCACTATTATTCCGGCACTCGATGGTTTCTTGGGAGTTGGTCACGTAGAGGATATCTTGAAGACGTACCTCATGGAGATGAGAACGTATATGCCGCCGAAACATAAGGCGTTTCTTGAGGCGATAGAGGCCGGGCCTTCGACGCGTGATTTTGTAGCGCAGCATTCGGGAGATGCTACGCTACAAGCGATCTACAACGAATGTGTCGACTGGGTTGAGAAGTTCCGTACCAAACATCTTGAGTATGCAGTGAGCTACATCGCAAAACAGGCACAGACGGACCCAAGTAATCCCTCGCAGGTTGGAACGGGAGGAACCCCTTTCGTAAAGTATCTTACGAAGCATCGCGATGAGACCGGACAGCATAAGGTGGGATGTCCGGTTACGGGGCGGCCGTAGGTTCATCGACACGGATTGATAAAACGGAACCTGGGCTGACCCGTTGAGGTTCGTCGAGGGGCGCAGGACGTGGCCGCCGGCCTCGAATGTTTACGGTTGTTCGAGGGTAATTAACACCGCGCCGTGTTGGACATCCTGTCCTTTTTTGACTTCGACCGATTTTATTACGCAGTCTCGCGGCGCTTTGATAGGATTCTCCATCTTCATCGCTTCGATAACGATAAGAGTTGACCCTGATTTGACCGTATCGCCCGCTTTTACTTTTACATCTGAAATGATTCCGGGAAGGGGAGCCTTTACCTCTGATTGAGCGCTTGCGTGAGCGCTTGCCGCATCTGTTCGGGCGCGGCGCTCTCCCGTCACAGGTACGACAGAGGTTCGTGACGTCACTGAAGATGGACGTGCTGGAATCGCCGCGGAATACTGGCGACCGTCAACTTCGAATGTCAGGAGTGACCCTTGGCGAGCTATGACCTGCACTGTGTAGGCGCGTCCCTCGACTGTTACGGTGAAGAGGCTCATCGATCGTACCTCCGTAGCGATTCGATCCGACCGGTTAGGCCCCACGGCGAGAGCTGTCCTGAGCTTGCATAGAGTAGCGCGCCACCCTCGGTCAGGTGAAAATCTCCTGGCGGAAGTGCTGACGAAAGCGCGGACGCAACCGCAGAAATCTCTTCCGATGAGAGCTCTCCTGAGGTTCGAGACGTGTCTACTACAAACGAAATCCCTTCGTGGGTGAGTGGGGGCGGAAGGGGAGGTCGGAGTGTGCTCATCGTTATTAAAGAGGGATGTTGCCGTGTTTTCTCTTCGGACCACTCTGTCGCTTGGTTGCGAGTGTCGAAAAGGATTCAATAATGCGGGCTCGGGTTTCGCGAGGATAGATCACCGAATCTATAAATCCGAGTTCCGTCGCCTCCCAAGGATTCGCGAACTTCTCACGATATTCTTTCACCAGCTCCGCGCGCTTCTCCGCCTCTTTGCCTTTTTTGGCAGCTTCATCGAGCTCTCGCCTAAAGATGATGTTTACTGCCCCTTCGGAGCCCATGACGGCGATTTCGGCGCTCGGGTATGCGAAGTTAATGTCTGCTCTGATATGTTTCGACGCCATGACATCGTATGCGCCTCCGTACGCTTTTCGAGTGATGACGGTTACCTTGGGTACGGTCGCTTCAGCGAACGCGTACAGGAGTTTTGCTCCGTGGCGGATGATGCCACCGTGCTCCTGTTGAACTCCTGGCAAAAAGCCCGGAACGTCTACGAGAGTTAAGAGGGGGATGTTGAAGGCGTCGCAGAATCTCACGAATCGAGCCGCTTTCGTGCTCGCGTTAATATCAAGACAGCCAGCGAGTACTGAAGGTTGGTTGGCGACGACGCCCGTTGATTTTCCGTTGAGTCTGATAAATCCGACTACGATATTTTGCGCGAAGGTCGGCTGGACCTCGAAAAAATGGTGAGAGTCTGCGATCGAGTGAATGATCTCTTTTATATCGTAGGGGAGGTTTGGTTGGGCCGGGATGAGGGAATCAAGCTTTGTGTCCTCTCTTTGAGCGGTATCGCCGGAAAATATCTGCGGAGCGGGGTCTATGTTGTTCTGTGGGAGGAAGGAGAGGAGCTCTTTACACATCTCTATACAGTGAGCGTCGTTGTTCGCCTCAAAGTGGGCTACACCGCTTATCGCCATATGAGTGTCCGCTCCACCGAGAGCTTCTTTGGTGACGTCCTCTTTCGTCACCGTTTTGATCACGTCGGGGCCAGTGATGAACATATGGCTCCTCTCTTTCACCATCAGGATGAAGTCGGTAATGGCTGGAGAGTAGACAGCGCCACCAGCGCACGGACCAAGTATGAGGGATATCTGGGGCACTACTCCTGAGAGGAGCGTGTTGCGCAGGAATATGTCCGCGTATCCACCGAGGCTCTCGACCCCTTCTTGAATACGAGCCCCCCCGGAATCGTTGAGTCCGATGACTGGGCAGCCGATTCGTTCAGCGAGATCCATAATCTTAACGATCTTCTTAGCGTGCATGGCGGCTAGTGAGCCACCGAAGACGGTAAAGTCCTGGGCAAAAACGCACACCGTGCGACCGTTGATAGTGCCGGTGCCGGTTACCACTCCATCACCGAGGTAACGCTTATCGCCGAGCCCAAAGTTTGAAGAACGATGGGTAACGAATTTGTCGAACTCTTGGAACGAGCCTCTATCGACGAGAAGGTTGATGCGCTCTCGTGCCGTGAGCTTGCCGCCCTCGTGTTGTTTCGCTATGCGTTCCTCTCCTCCGCCTAGTTCAGCGACGGTGTTTCGGCGATCAAGTTCATTGTGCTGGGTCATATCTGGAGAATGTTATCATGGGGCGAGGGGGACGAAAGGGTTCTTTTTCCGTGTGTTAGGAAATCCTTCTTTACGGACGCTCCTTGAGGCGTCTATCTTTTACCGTATGGATATTCGTCGCCCTGTTTTTCCGCATGTTTCCCTCGCTCTCTGCCTTCTATTGGCAGGATGCTCCACGACAACCGCCCCAGCCGTGAGGCCCCCTGACGTTGAGGAACGGGCTGTGTTCGGAAAGATGTCAGCGTTTTACTGTAAACAACATCGGTGGCCTGTGAGCTGGGAGGAGTTCGTTGCCAATGAGCAGGGGGACGAGGAGACCGGCTCCTACGTGAGCGACTTTTTGAACCCGAAGCTTGAGTCTCCGCGAGCGATCCTGTTGACCCTTCGTTACACGAATCCTCAGGGCATTGATAGAAAGGTTACGTTCATCGCTCCCCCTGACTGTGGTGAATCGGTCAAAGCTGAGGAGGTTTCGATCGCTGGTGGCCGGGTCACGTTCGTCCTCCCAACGCGGTTTGTTGTTCTTGATGCCAAGGCGATTAAAGCCAAGTGGAAGGGGGGGCCGTATCCCGACGTTGCGTGGCAAGACAGCCAAAAAGGGATCTTTGTGACGGTGAGCTTTGGAGAGATTCAGGTAGAACCCGGAGAGATGGAGGATTTTAAAGCCGAGCTTGAAGAGGCGTATGAGGGGTCGGTGCCGAAGTTACAATGGATCGAGAAACGTTTAGAGGATGTCGGTGGTTCGCCTGAGTTAGTGCACGAGTTTGTTAGCGAATCCTCGAATGGGGTCCTTGTGTCGTACCTCATCTCTCGTTCCTTCGATGGTAGGCAGCTCTCGTTTTCGGTCGCGGGTCCGGGGGATCGGCAGAGCGAGGTTGAGAGTATCGGGGGTTCAGTGCGAGATTCGTTGAGAATTCGGTAGCACTATGAAAAACGGGAAGAATTATACAACGACCTCGGGGTTTGAGATTAAAGAGGTTTACGGGCCATCCGATCGGGTTGCGGCGGAGCTCCCAAATCCAGGTACCTATCCGTACACGAGAGGCATTCATCCCTCCATGTATCGTGGCAAGGTGTGGACGATGCGCCAGTATGCCGGATTCGGATCCGCGGAGGAGACGAATAAGCGCTATCACTTCCTTCTGAAGCAGGGCATTACGGGCCTAAGTGTCGCGTTCGATCTTCCAACCCAGATGGGACGTGATCCAGATCACTCTCTCTCGCACGGCGAGGTGGGTCGTGTTGGTGTCTCAATCTCATCGGTCGATGATATGGAGCGACTCTTTGATGGGATCGCGCTCGATCAGGTATCCATATCGATGACGATTAACGCGACCGCGTCTACGTTGTTAGCGTTTTTGCTGGTTGTCGCGGAGCGTCGGGGAACGCCGTGGACCGCGCTTAAGGGAACTACTCAGAACGATATCCTGAAAGAGTACATCGCGCGTGGGACCTATATTTATCCTCCTCGGCAGGGGATGCGGTTGGTAACGGATATCTTTTCGTTCTGTCCCAAAAACGTACCGCAGTGGAATACGATCAGTGTATCGGGGTATCACATTCGCGAAGCAGGAAGCACCGCGGTTGAAGAAGTCGCGTTCACCCTAGCCGATGGAATCGCGTATGTTGACGCGGCGGTGAAACGGGGCTTGGCGGTCGATGAGTTCGCTCCTCGAATCGCGTTCTTCTTTAACGCGCACAACAATTTCTTGGAAGAGATCGCTAAGTTTCGAGCCGCTCGACGTTTGTGGGCGACGGTCATGAAGGAGCGTTTCGGAGCGAAAGATGAACGCTCGATGATGCTTCGTTTTCATACCCAGACGGCGGGAAGTTCGTTGACCGCGCAGCAGCCTTTAAACAACGTGGTGCGCACGGCTCTTCAGGCGATGGCCGCGGTTTTGGGCGGGACGCAATCGCTTCATACTAATGGATTCGATGAGGCGCTGGGTCTTCCGACAGAGGAGAGCGCCCAGTTGGCGCTTAGAACTCAGCAGGTCATCGCTGAGGAGTCTGGTGTCATCAGTTCCGCGGATCCGCTCGGTGGAAGCTACATGATCGAGTCGCTCACGGATTCGATTGAGCGAGAAGCGAAGGCTCGTATCGAGAAGATTGATGCCATGGGAGGGATGCTCTCGGCGATCGAAAATCGTTATCCCCAAGGTGAGATCGAATCGTCGGCGTATGAAGCGCAGCGAGCGATGGAGAGTGGAAGCTCCGCTATCGTTGGGGTTAATACATTTTGTGAGTCGGCTCAAGAATCACCCCCTCTGCTCAAGATCGATCCGACCGTAGAGAAGACCCAGGTGCTCCGGATCTCAGCATTTAAAGCCGCGCGAGATTCGGGGCGTGTCGCCTCGGCGCTCGATGCTCTTCGCGCCGCCGCGGAAGGAGATGAGAACGTCATGCATCGAATCGTCGAGTGCGCGCGCGCGTCGTGCACACTTGGAGAGATCTCGGATACGCTTCGTCACGTTTTTGGGGAGCATCACGAGATCTGATCGCTTGAGAGCCTCGCAGCTTTCCTGTTCTCGAACGGCTGCTCCTCGCCGAAGATCGGAGGCCGCCGGTATGTATCCACTCGGATGAGATCGGCCCTTCAGCCGCCGTGCAAGGCCTAGCCAAGCGGCTTTCACCCACAGTTTGATCGATTGCATGGTTCAGGAGGACCCCCTAAAGGGTTCCTGCATGACAGGCCACATGGGTAGTGCAGCACGTCGCGAAAGGCCAAGAACGGGCAGGTTTGGGCGGGGTTTTTACCTCTCAGGGACCCGAAGGGGTGGTAATTGTCCTAAGTGGATCCGGTAAAAAGACGTTGTTGCCCCATTTTTCCTTGTACCTGGGCATTGAGTCGACTATCCTTAAGGGCTACTTAAAAATTGACGGTCTGGGGACACGTCGTTCCCTCTAACGTCAGTTCCGTAGACATATGCGGGGAACTTCCCCGGACCCGTACGCACAGGGGGCAGTCTGGCGGTTTTAGAAGGAGTAGGAGTGCGTTATGGGTGAAGGTATGAAAAAGAAAGACCTCGACGCGTTGAAGAAAGTTCTTGAGGAAGAGAAGAGGCGCATCCTTCGGCACCTTGAGGAGATTAGCGAGACCTCAGTGGCCGATCTTGAAACACCGTCCGGTGATTCGGTGGATATCGCCGCGTTAGAGATAAACCAAAATTCGTTGGCGAAGATCGGTAAGCGTGAGCAGAATCACCTTAAGAAGATCGATGCCGCTCTCGAAAAGATGGAGGATGGGACCTTTGGTGAGTGTGAGAGCTGCGGTGAGCAGATCTCAGTAGCTCGATTGATGGCTCGCCCAGTCGCCCAGCTCTGTATCGATTGTAAGACTGAGCAGGAGAACGAGGAGCGTCGCTACTCTGATCGTACGAGCGATTCAGAGAACGATGGATTCCCAGAGGAGAGCGAGGAGCTCTAAGCTACTGGCAGCCTTTATTGAAGGGGCGAGGTGGGGAAACCCGCCTCGCCCTTTTTTTTGAGCTTTTCGCTCATGTCAGTGACGCATCGAAACCTAGAAACAGTGGGAAGGGTAGGTTGAAGTGGCGCAAGGTTTTGAATTGTCCTGCGGTGCAACCAGAGGACAGCTCTGCTGAGCGCTGAAAATTGAAAAGCCGTAGAGATGTAAGGTCAGCGGCCGCCGCTGTTTGGCTTAATCCTGAAACGCCCCCGCATTACTTTGAAAGCTCGTCCTTTACGACGTCAAAAACCTTGGGTGTCGCGACGATCAGGTTGTCCATGAAGAGCTCCGGAGCGAAGCCAACAGTCTTTTTCTGACTGTCAGAGTCATAGGGGAAATGCCCGACGGTTGCGCCAGCTTCTCGCGCCACAAGGCATCCGGCAGCACCGTCCCACGGCATAAGGGTCTCTTCGTAGAAGACGTCGAGTCGTCCGCACGCAACCCAGCAGATATCGAGTGAGGCGGCGCCGAGTCGTCGCACATCGCGACACGTTCGTAAGAGCCGCAGTAGTCTGCCGCAGATGTTGTCGATGTTTGACCGCTCGTAGGGAAAGCCTGTCGCTATGAGCGCGTCGGAGAGGAGTGAGGTGTCGGTGCACTTAATTGGGGTTCCGTTGCGGAAGGCTCCGCCACCGCGAGTCGCCGTAAAAAGCTCATCTTGAAATGGGGCGAGCACGGCACCTGCTTGAACGATACCATCGACGGCGTAGGCGATAGAGACGCCAACTTGATTGTGTCCGTGCGCGTAGTTTGTTGTTCCATCAATCGGATCGATTATCCAAACGGGACCAACGCTAAAATCGCTTGGCTGCGTGTTTTGCGAGGACTCCTCAGCAAGTATCTTGTGTTCGGGAAAGTGAGAAAGGATCGTTTCGATAATAGCCTTTTCTGAGGCGAGATCGGCGGTCGTTACGAGGTTTCGCGCGGCTTTGAGAGAGATCGAAACGGAGCTAGCGGCTCTCTGGTCGCGCGCGATAGTTCCTCCTCGATGTGCTGCGTCGACTGCTACCGCGAGAGCTTGGGATGAGGTTGGAAGGGAAGCGTTGTTTGGACTAGTCATAGTAGTTCCTGTGGTAAGGTAGACCCTGTTCGAAACGAGGAGTCAATTCGTGAGCCCTAGACTTCGAGAGGGCCCAAAATTGAAAGGGCCTATCCCGAAGGTTTTGTCTGTCACGGTCGGCGATCGGGGGCCATACGACCTCGTCGGATGACGCAAAAAATCCTTAATGTGTCTCGGTGGATAACCTTGAGTCTTTTTCGCTAGGCCTGATCGAATAACTCCCTGTCTCATGAAGCTTGCGATTACCGGGACTTTTTAGACCAGATCTAGTATCGTCGACCACTATGTCAGGTCACTCTTTAATCGGCAATTCGTTGGGAGATGTGCTCCTTCGGTGCGACGGGGTTGTTGCCGAAATGGTAGCGCCGGCGAAGGTAAATCTTCGCCTCAAGGTGTTGGGCAGAAGGCCTGATGGGTATCACCTCCTGAGTATGCTTAATTGCTCAACATCGCTCTCTGATACCGTTCGAATCTCTTTCCACCGCGATGAGGCATGCTCAGTTGAGATGTCTCCGCAAGCGGGTATGCCCGCCAACGTCGGTGAAAATTTGGTGTCGAAGGCATGGCGTTATTTCTGGCGTGAATTCGGAATCTCTGAGCCGGGATTCGGCTTTCGGTGTGAGATTGAAAAACGTATCCCGATCGGTGGGGGGCTTGGAGGGGGAAGCTCGGATGCTGGTGCGATGCTCCGCGCCCTGCGTAATCGATTCGGCGTGGTGCTTGCGCGTGAGTTTGGGCTTAGTGATGCGGAGCTCTCTCATAGGCTTAACGCTGCGGCTTTGGCGTGTGGTGCGGATGTTCCGTACGCTGTCGTTGGAGGGGCTGCTGTGGTGACCGGAATCGGTGAGCATGTGGCTTCGGTATCGGGTGGACCAATTTGGGGTGGTTCGGTGGTGTTGATGGTCCCCCCTGTTCCAGTGCCGACCCTTACTTTTTATGATTTTTTCAGGAGAACGCGGCCTTCACTCTCGGCATGTGAGGATCGTGAACTCTCTCGGTTTGTTACAACGAGAGAGGGTGATCTTATGTCGCTCGTGGAAAACGATTTCGAAGGGGCCGTGTGCGAGATGGTTCCGGCTTTAGGGGAGGCGCTTCAGAGAGCTCGAGAGGTTGTTCCCAAAGGGACGGCTTTAACGGGGTCGGGTTCCGTCTTTTTTAGCCTCCTTAGGACCGGTCAAGATGCCCTTTATCATAGGTTGGTTGAGCGGACGGAGGGGCTCGGGGTGAGATGCCACCTGTGTCAGATTGTATCTGGATAGGATAAAAGAGACTGAATATCACCGCACACTTGCCAAAGCTCCTTACTTGTTTTACTCAACAAGTCCAAAAGAGGTGGAGACCGCCGGTTGTCTAGTGCTTTATGGTTCTAGTAGCTCGTTGGTCCCTTCGCTTAATGCCCGGTAGCCAAGTGGTAAGGCAGCGGATTTTGATTCCGCCATACGCAGGTTCGACCCCTGCCCGGGCAACTTCTTATCCCCCTGTTGATGATGTTTGTAGATGTGGGGAGCGCAGTACTACCGTCGGTGTGAGCTGTTCGTGATCCCTACACGTCATGCCGAGGAAGGTGTAGAAAAGGGGCCTCACTATCGCTTCAAAGGAGCTCTCTGTGCCAGGACCACTTCTCGTTTTTGCCGGTCGTTCTAACCCTCACTTCGCTCAATCGGTCTGTCAGACCCTTTCGACCGCGCCAGCTCAGATCGAGATCGTTCAATTCAGTGATGGTGAGATCTCGGTTGAGATCGGTGACAACGTGCGAGGCGGTGATGTGTTCGTTCTTCAAAGCACGTGCAATCCGGGTAACGATCACTTGATGGAGTTGTTGATTATTATCGACGCGCTCAAGCGTTCATCCGCAGGTAGAATTACGGCGGCGATCCCGTACTTTGGATACGCGCGTCAGGATCGAAAGGTGAAACCCCGAGTTCCGATCACAGCAAAACTTATAGCGGATATGATCACCACGGCCGGCGCGGACCGAGTTCTCACGATGGATCTGCACGCTGGTCAGATGATGGGATTCTTCGATATTCCGGTGGACAATCTCTACGCGTTGCCAACCATGATTCCGTACCTTCGATCGAAGTTTGGAGTTGAAGGGGTGACGATTGTGTCGCCTGACGTTGGTGGTTTGGAGCGTGCGCGATTGGTTGCTACCCGCCTTGATAACTGCCCGCTGGCTGTAATCGATAAGCGTCGATCTGGGGTGAATCGAGTGGCGTCAATGACCGTTGTTGGAGACGTTGAGGGACAGACGTGCGTTATCGTCGACGATATCGCTGATACTGGCGGCACTTTGATCAAGGCGGTTGAGACCCTAATAAAGGCGGGAGCAAAGCGCGTTGTCGCGTGCTGCGTTCACGCGGTTCTGTCGGGGGATTCCCGTGCGCGCTTGCGGTCAAGCGATATAGAGGAGCTGATCGTTACGGATACAATTCCGCATCATGACCTTGAGTCGAGCGATCGAATTACGGTGCTCTCTGTAGCCCCGGTTTTCGCAGAAGCCATGCGACGAATCCACTCTGACGACTCGGTAAGCAGTCTGTTCAGTTAGGGCCTTGTGCCATTATTCAGAAGCTTTCGGCAGGGTTGTGGCCCCCGAATCGGCCCTTTCGTGCTGCTGTGCGAGGTGTTTCGACGACCTCACCCAGGCATGGGCGCGACCTGGTAATCATCGGAACTACCGAAAATAGCCGTTTTTATGGTTGCTTATACTGGCCTACAGAGCCTGGGAAATGGTTGATTAATACCTTATTTAAAGCTAAAACAGGGCATTACCTTGTTTCCGGAGGGCCGGTCATTCTTACTCGCAGAGCGAGGATTGATCGGGGCGCCCGCATTGATTGAGGGCAGGCCTTTACCCGTAGCGCTCCTTCTGCTACTTTTCGGCAGCGATTTTTTTAAGGAAGTAAAGCCGTGGAAAATTTCACCATCGAGATCTCTGAGCGCCCTGCACTTGGCAAAGGTTCCGCTAACCGTTGTCGTCGTGAGGGATTTATCCCCGCAGTTGCGTACCACAAGGCTGATAAGCCTCTTGCTGTTCAGATTCCTTTTAAGGAGTTCACGGCGCTTGCCTCGAAGGCTCGCCGATCTCAGGTGTTCACGTTTAAGAGCGCTTCGCCGCTTCTTAACGGCAAGGCTGCTATCGTAAAAGAGATTCAGCAGGATTACCTCAAAGGTCGGGTTACTCACGTAGATTTCCAGACCCTTAAGGATGACGAAGAGATCACCGTTGACGTGCCGGTTAAACTCGTTGGAGAGTCTCCGGGTGTGAAGGTTTTTCAAGGAATTCTTACCTTCGTTACTCACGAGGTTACGGTTCGTTGTCTTCCGAAAAATATCCCAAGCGCAATCAATGCGGATATCAGCTCTCTCGGACTCGGTCAGTCGATACACGCTGAGCAGCTTGTTCTCGGTGAGGGAGTTGTCCTTTCAGACGATCCTACTGAGACGATCGTAAGCGTGGTTATCCCTCGGACTGTAGAAGAAGAAGTTAAGCCAGCGGCTGAGGCTGCTCCTGCAGCAGCTGCTGCTAAAGCTCCTGCCAAGGCTCCTTCTAAGTAGTCGTAAACTAGATTCATTGTGGGTGCCGGGTTTCTTACCGTAGTTGGACTTGGAAACCCGGGTGCCCGGTACTCTGGAACCCGTCATAATATCGGATTCGCGGTGCTAGACGCATTGCGCTCGGCGCCGCTCGCTTCAGACGGTTCGGGTGTCGAAGCGGAGTGCCGACCTTTTGCGCGCGCCGCTCTCGGGGGAGACCTTGAGCGAAGCGGCTGGAGCGAGAGAGCGGGCCTGTACGAGTCTTCCGTTAAGGTTGGCGATTGGTCCGCAGCTCTCATTAAACCTCAAACCTTCATGAATCGAAGCGGTGAGCCTCTGGCTTCGTTCCTCTCCTTTCGAAAGATACCCATCTCTCAGGTCATCGTGGTTCACGATGAGATAGATGTCCCCTTTGGTACAGTGAGGGTGAAGGTAGATGGGGGTGAGGGGGGACATAATGGGCTTAGATCGATATCAGCTCTCTGCGGGGGGAGGAATTATGTCCGGATTCGGGTTGGGGTTGGGAAACCCCCTCCGGGAAGCCCGCTACTTAAGTCTGAGGATGGTATCGCAGATTGGGTTTTGAGCCGTTTCTCTCAAGAAGAACAGCCATTTGCGGAGGAGCTGGTGGCTAAGGCGTGCGCCGCCGTGATAACGGTAGCGCTTTCAGGGGTTAAGGCCGCGCAGAACAAATTCAATAGGTAGTGCGGGTTTCTTACGTTTCTGAGGGGGTAGGTCAGTTGTGTTTTGCCCCGATTCTGGTACACTTTGGCGGCTTTTCGAGTCGCGACTGTTTTGGGTGGGTGGACCGTTCCATCTGATCGGAATCTCGCGTATTGGCTATCGCAGGCCGCATAAAGCTAGGAAGTCGGCGATGCGAAAGGCTTATTCTAGTAAGAATTGTTAACCGTAGGTACAAGGTGTCCACATGGAAGTACGCCGTTATGAGTCAGTAGTGGTTTTTAACCCTCGTTTAAGTGACTCTCAGGTCAAAGATGAAGTTAAGAAGGTAGAGGCAGTTCTTGCTGCAAACCAGGCGACGCTGCAGGGCGTTGACACATGGGGCAAGAAAGAGGCTGCGTTCTCGTTCAACAAGCAGCGCTTCGGCTACTACGTAGTTTTCAACTACGAGGCTGCTAATCACGAGGTTCCTAACGCGCTTCAGTCAGTTTTGCGAATCAATGAGTCGGTACAAAAGTTCCAGACTCATCTTATCAAGACTGCGACCCGCAAGTTTAAGGGTAACCCGAAGCGTCTTCAGAATCCTCGCACTGAGGGTGATGATTTCGACTACGGAGATTCATACGAGTAGTTTTGCGCCACCAGCTCGGTGCGTTGTGTAGAGTAGTTTCGAAGGAGCTTAAGCCATGGAAGTAATTTTACGAGAAGATTTTCTCCCTCTTGGATACGTAGGCGATACCGTAAAGGTGAAGCGCGGATACGCGAGAAATTTCTTGATCCCGCGCGGTGTTGCTATTGAGTCGTCGGCTCAAAACGATCGCGCTCTCAAGCATAAGCTCGGAGCTATTGTCGCTAAGCGTATCAAGAAGAAGGCTGAGGCTGAGCAATTCGGCAACATACTTCAACAGATCATCGTTGAGTTCACAATAAAGGTGGGAGCCTCTGGAAAGAGCTTCGGTGCTATCACCGCTAAAGATATTGAAAGCACTCTTAAGACCCTTGGATACTCCGTTGATCGTCGCCAGATCCGTTTGATCGACGCTATCAAGAGCGTAGGTATGCACAAGGCAGAGGTTAAGCTTCATTCGGAAGTAACCGTTCCAGTTCAGATTAAGGTGCTCGCTGCTCCGCAAGCCGCTCCTGTAGAGGGTGCAGCTAAGGGCAAGGGTAAGCGCGGCGCAAAGAAGAAGGACTCTGAAGAGGGTGCAGAGGAAGGTTCTGAGGAAACTTCAGCATCTGAAAGCACAGAGTCTGAGGCTTCAGAGTAATTCACTCTGTCATTGAGACTCGGGCTCCTCGAGAGTAGAGCCCTTTCAGTGCAGGGAAAGGGGTAGATGTCAGGTCATCAAGCATTTGAAGTTCCTGATGCATCGGGACGTACCGAAGGTAGTGCCGTCCCTAATTCTAAATCCTCT
>CAIXKI010000099.1 GCA_903920005.1 uncultured delta proteobacterium | reverse complement strand
CTCGAGCGATTTAACATCATCTTCCAGTCTCTTACACGTGAGTTCCTCCCAGCAGCGTGGGGTGGATACAATTTCTCGTGGGTTGAGGTTGGTATAACTGTTGGAGCCTTTGGTTGGTTCGGAATGTGGATGACCTTGTTCATCAAGTACTTCCCGTCGGTAGCGATTGCCGAGATTAAGGAGGTAATCCCTCCGCCAATGCGAAATCCACAACACGGTCACGGTCACTAAGAGGAGAACAGATGGTAGAGTCATCATCCAGAGCAGTAGTTGGCATCTTTACGTATCTTGACGACGCCCTTGAGGCGGTTAAGAAGGTGAAGTCGGCTAATTTCGATTACCGTCTTTATTCTCCAGTGCCACGGCATGAGATTGAGGAGGTTACCTATCCCCAGAAGAGTCCGGTGCGAATCGTCTCGTTGATTTCGGCAATAACAGGGTGCACCTGCGGTTGGACCCTCGCGATCATGTGTTCTCTTGATTGGCCGATGCGCACGAGCGCCAAAAACATCGCGTCGATTCCGGCATTCTTCGTACCTGGCTATGAGTGGACCATCCTTTTCGGAGGACTCGGGACTCTTATGGCTATCTTTGTGTTTTGCAAGATCCCTTCGGTTCTTCGCACGGCAGGATACGACCCACGGTTCTCGCACGACAAGTTCGGGGTCGTTGTCGCATGCGCGGGCAAAGAGGTTGATGATGTGAAGAAGCGCATGATGGATTCAGGCGCTGATGAGGTTGACGTTAGAGAGAGTTTGTAAACGAATTAAGAGGGGCTCATGAAGTTAGCTCAAGTAGGTATGATGAAAGCGTTGTTGGTAGGTTCGCTCGCTGGTTTGATGGCGGTAGGCACTGCGCACGCGCTTCCATTCAACGATGACATGGTTAATGTGCAGAAGCGGACAGGGACCATCATGCGACAAAAGGCCCCGGGCACCGTCGCGGTAGGATCTTCTGAGTACTACGTACCGCCGCGTGATGAGGCTGAGAAGCTCACTAATCCTCTGAAGGGAGACGTGACGTCGACAGCAAACGGCAAGAGATTGTTCGCAGTGAACTGTCTTCCGTGTCACGGTGACATCAGTAAGAAACCGTATGCTCCAGGCGCGGTGGGAGCTAAGGCACTCCAAGTGCCGCCTGACCTGACATCAGATATGTACAAGACCCGAACTGACGGGAGTATTTTCGCAACCATTCACTACGGTATCCGTTTGATGCCGGGGCATGGTTGGAAGCTCTCGACCACAGAGCATTGGGATCTCGTGAACTACGTTCGAAATAGCCAAGGTATTAAGTAAGAAGGGGAAATAAGATGTCGCACGTTGAAGTTGTTCCGGTGAACATCGACAGTGTTATCGAAGCTGGTCCGATGAAGACCAGCTCAAGCACCTACACAAAATTGTGGTTGATGGTGTTTGTGGGGATCTTCGTGTTTTCTGCCAACCTCCTCTTCGGAGACCCGGCGACCACATGGGGTGCATTCTATGTGAATGCGGTGTACTTCCAGGGCCTCGCGCTTGGCGGAGTCATGACCACGGTAATAATGCAGATCGTTCGCGCTAAGTGGGGAGCTCCGGTTCGCCGTCTCGCTGAAGCCAACGTAGCATACCTTCCGGTCGCGTTCGTAGCGTTTCTTACAACCTACTTTGGACGTGAGTATCTGTTCTTCTGGGGACGTAATCCGATGCCTGGACGGGAATTGTGGATGGATCCTTTTTTCGTCTATGTGCGATTCTCTTGCCTTTTCTTCGTTCTTTACCTCCTCATGACTCGATTCGTATTCCTTTCGCTTCGCGGAGACGTTGGTCTTGCGCATGATCGCGCAAAGGATAAGACGAAGTGGACCCTTCCTATTCATAAGTATCTTCTTCGTGGATGGCAGGGCGCTGAGCGTGAAGTTATACCGCTGCAACGTAAGATGTCGTGCTCGGCTCCGGTTGTCGCGATGGCCTACATCGTAGTGGTCTCTCTCTTCTCGTTTGAGATGATCATGGGCATGAACCCGACATGGTATTCAAACTTATTCGGAGCTTTCATCTTCGTTAGTCAGATCTACATCGCGTGGGCCGGGCTTGCTTTGATGACTATGTTCTTCTCGAAAAAGTATCCTCAGTTTGGTGCTCAGATCGCAGGACAGCAGTTCTGGGATCTTGGAAAGCTTAACTTCGGATTTTGCATGTTGTGGGGCTACATGTTCTGGTCTCAGTTCCTCACGCAATGGTACGGCAACCTTCCTGAGGAGACTCAGTGGTTGATCCTTCGTACACGGGAGTTTCCTTGGAAGGGGTTGGCTTGGGTTGCATTCCCGATGGCCTTCATTATTCCTTTCATTACGCTTCTTAGTAGGGATCTCAAGAAGACGCCGCTGACCTATGCGATTGTGTGTTTGGTGCTCATGACGGGTGTTTGGCTCGACCGGTATCTTATTATTATGCCGGAAGTTAGCCCTCACCACATTCCGCTCGGTCTTACCGAGGTGGGGATTTTCATAGGGTTTTTAGGTGCTTACCTCCTCTGTATCCGTAGTTTCTTGAGCAAGTACCCATTCCTTCAGGTATCTCACCCATTAAGTCACGGAAGTAGGGACTGGTAGGGTTGAGTTCCCCTGGGAAAGCGTGATAAAACTCTCGCTCCCCAGGGGTAGATAATCGATTTTTGGTTGTGATTTATGGCTGTTCCTAAAAAACGTACCTCGCGCTCTAAGCGAAACATGAGACGCTCTCACCATGCTCTTACACGGACCTACGCTATAGTTTGTCCGAAGTGTGCTGAGCCAGTTCTCCCGCACCGTGCATGTCCTTCATGCGGCACCTATCGTGGTAAAGAGGTTGCTGCCGGTAAAGTAGCTGCTTAACTGGTGACTTCGATACAGTGAGTTCCCAAACCGAGACTCCGCGTTCGGAAGACGAGAGGCAGGGCAGAGGTGTTCTCCCTATCGCGGTAGACGCGATGGGAGGGGACCATGGTCCCAAAGTTGTTGTCGAGGGAGCCGTCATGGCGGCTCGACGAAACGGAATCTCGTCGATTCTCGTTGGTAATCGCGAACAACTCGATCCTCTTCTTGCGAAGTACTCAGAGAGTGATCGCAGACTTATCTCAGTGCATCACGCCTCCCAGTTTATCCAGATGGATGAGTCTCCAGGACTGGCTATCCGCGGGAAGCCAGATTCTTCAATTCGCGTCGCATTTGAACTGGTAGGTGAGGGGAAGGCATCGGCCGTTGTCAGTTCAGGCAACACCGGGGCTATTATGGCCGCTGGTGTGTTTGTCGGCGGAACTCTACCCGGAATCGCTCGCCCAGCGATCGCCTCGCTTATCCCGAAGGGTGTTGGAGCTACTCCTACCGTGCTCCTAGACTCCGGAGCAAACACCGGATGCCAAGCATTTCAGCTCGTTCAATTTGCTTTGATGGGTAACCAGTACGCGAAGTCAGCGCTCGGAATCGAAAGCCCGCGCGTAGCGCTGCTGTCAAATGGTACAGAAGTTTCCAAGGGAAACGATATTATCCGCTCGGCCGCCATGATGCTCTCGGAATTGGAGGGTATTAACTTCAAAGGCTACGTAGAGGGCAAAGATATTGCTCGAGATGTCGTCGACGTGGTGGTGTGCGACGGCTTTGTTGGAAACATCGTGCTTAAGGCGATGGAGGGAAGTGTCGGGCTCGTCGTTGATTCGATGAAGGCAGCGATGGAGAAGAGCTTCCGAGCCAAGTTCGGACTCTGGCTCGCTAAGCCGATTTTGAAGAGCGTCTTTAAAGATAAGCTCGATCCTTCGGCATATGGTGGAGCCCCCTTGCTCGGCCTCGGTCAGATCGCGATAAAGTGTCACGGTTCTTCAAAGAGTCGCGCGGTCATGAACGGTATTCGCGTGGCGCAAAAATTTGTTGATGAGGCGGTGTTAGAACATCTCAATACCGCTTTAGGACATCTCGATTCAAAGATTGGCCCCGTTGATCACGAAGGTGGTGGAAACGGATGGTCGCGCGTCTTCGAGAAGCGTGCTGGTCGAGCAAAGAAGGGTGGACGGATAGCTGAAGAGTCAAACGGAGGAAATCATGAGTGAGACTAAAAGAAAGATTGCGTTGGTAACGGGAGCTTCACGCGGCATCGGCCGCGCTATCGCTATCGAGTTGGCTAAAACAGGTGCCTTTATTATCGTGAATTATTCCTCGTCTCCTGAGGCCGCCCAAGAGACCCTCAACGCTATTCGCGAGGTCGGAGGTGACGGAGAGCTCCTCAAGTTCTCTGTGCAAGATAGCCAGGCGGTTGAGAACGCGTTCGACGGCATTAAATCTCGTCACGGACAGCTTGATATCCTCGTAAACAATGCCGGTATCTCGAAAGATGGTCTTGTTCTTCGAATGAAGGATGAGGAGTGGCTTACAACCCTAGCGGTAAACCTTAATGGATCCTTCTTCTGTTCACGAGCAGCGGCTCGTCTGATGCTGAAGTCGAAGTGGGGACGTATCGTTAACATTAGCTCCGTGGTGGGAGAGATGGGTAACGCAGGGCAGGTTCCCTACGTATCCTCAAAGTCCGGTGTTATCGGAATGACCAAGGCGCTGGCTCGTGAGCTCGCGTCGCGCAATGTAACGGTGAACGCGGTTACTCCGGGCTTCATCGAGACCGACATGACCGCCGCGCTTGATGAAAAACTTCGCGCTGAGCACATGAAGACGATTCCTCTTGGCCGTTATGGACAGGGAGAGGAGGTCGCGAAGCTCGTTGCGTTCCTCGCCTCTGACAGCGCTGCCTACATCACTGGACAGGTGATTGGAATCAACGGCGGAATGTACATGTAGCATTGTACTGCATGCGGTGAATAAGAACGGCTCCGGTGACGGGGCCGTTTTTTTTGGTACGGCCGGCGGCTTCGCCGGCTGCGGGTACAAATGTTTAAGGTACCTGCTGGCCGCTGAATCTATCGAGAAGGTCATTAAGTTTTCTGTTTTGGAGCTGGTGAAGGTCGCGCTCTAACTTCTCAATGGTTCCTCTCTCAACGTCTGGTTGGAGATGGCGCGCTCGAATGGAGCCTCTACGTTTCTCAAAATCAGAGCGAGCGACATCAAGGGCTCGCAACAGAGCTATTCCCGCGGGGCTTCGAGGTAATGTCCCGCTGATATGTTTCTGAACTTCCTTGTGCAGGTAAATAGACGAGAGATCAAAGAGAGAGGCGTTCTGGTTTCTTGTCGTAGGGAGACGCGGCTCCCATCCGCGTCCCTCTATCCACTGCCAGACCATGTTGAAAGGGGATAAAAGCGAGTCTGAAGGTGTCCGCTCTTTGTTTGTTCGGTCTATCTGCGAAGGGCGTAGTAATTTTCCGGCAAACTCCGATAGCGCTTTATGTTCGTCTGGTAAAAGGAGGGTCCACTGTGCGCCGTTTAGTTCATTGGCGATCTTAAGTTGACGAACCAAACCGCGTAAGAGGGCGCTATCGGGTTTGTTTCCAGGATCGGATCGTTTGGCGGCAGCTATAAACTCATCGGCTTTTTGGCGCAGAGTAAGCGCAAGGCTCGGGTCGATGGCCGTCAAGCGGGATTCCGCCAACTCTTTAGAGAGGCTCGCGACTCCTTGTATGATCTCTTCCAGTTGCGTTTGCGAGCATACTCGCATTGAAATTTCTCTGTGGAGAGCTCGTGGCTGTGGAAGTTCAAGAGATCGAGCTAGACGGCCCCATCGGGGATCTATTTGGTCGTAGTGGCCGTGTCGGAGTTTTTCGCTCGCTGGAATCTCCAATCCTTGAGCCAGTGTGTATGGAGCATCGCTCGGAATGCCAAAACGGATGATGCACTGGCGGCATAGGTCAAAAAGCTTAGTTTGAAGTAGAGTCTGTTCACGGGTGGAACATCCTAGAGCCGTCGCGAGCACGCTACCTGGATACCGTAGATTGGATCCGTATGGACCCTGGTATTCCTCTGCATCTGGTCCGATCTTTTCAGGTTTCGGAAGGTCGTTGTTAGGGTACGGTCTCATCAAGGGAAATATCTCCACGGAGGATATGGTCGTAGCTGTTGAACCTGTTACTCAAATTGACCGAGTTGGCGGGGGTGCGGAGCGCCTACATTTAGCGGGAAGGGTACCAATATTCCGCCTTCCCCTGACTTTTATAACGAAACATACCAAAACGGATACTCTAACTACATGTTTTTAGGTGGAAGAGGGGGGTAGTTATAGTCCAACCTCTTGACTATTGGTGCAGGGTCTAATTAGATCCCCCCTGTAGTAAAAGTCGAAAGTCAGAGCCCAATTGAAGAGGCTCTTGTGAGGACGACGACAGCGTATCAACTCGCCGTCATCCCCCTCAGAAGAGAAAAGGTTGGGCTCCTGCTAGTCGCTTAAAATGGCTGGCTGTGTCACAGGGCATCATCTTCGCTCAACCAGGACGCAACCGACTGTCGGTAATTTTTTATTTGGACCATTTAGGAGAAGTGTCACATGGCAACACCTGAGGAGATTACAGAGCGAGTTAAGGCGATTATTGTAGAGCAGCTTGGTGTGAGCTTGGAGGACGTAAAACCTGCGGCTTCGTTCATCGAAGACCTCGGTGCAGATTCCCTCGACATCGTAGAGCTCATCATGGCCCTTGAGGAAGAGTACGACCTTGAGATTCCAGACGAGGATGCTGAGAAGATCCAAACTGTGGACGATGT